>DATGJI010000025.1 GCA_035295225.1 Candidatus Eremiobacteraceae bacterium
ATTCCGACGCGACCTACGAGCCGTTTTGGCAAGACCTCTACGCGTCGGGCGCCGACGTCGCGCTAGCTGGTCACGACCACGACTACGAACGCTTTGCGCCGCAGACGCCGGATGGCACGCTTGATGAAAGGCGGGGAATTCGAGAGTTCGTCGTGGGGACCGGGGGAAAGAGTCATGACCTTTTCGGCCGGACCGTCCCAAACAGTCTGGTGCGCAATTGGACCACCTACGGCGTCTTGCTCCTCACCCTGCACCCGCACGGTTATGACTGGCGCTTCCAGCCCATCGCCGGGCAGACGTTCACGGACGCGGGCAGCGCGGTCTGCCACGGCCACGCGGTCTGAAGGGGCCGACGCCAGTCGGCCCACATTAAGCGGCTCAAGGGCCGGCTCCAGCGGGACAGCAAGGCGAAAGGAGCGCCTCACAAGGGCCGTTTTCCGATACCGCGAAATAGGGGGAGTACACGATTTTGAAATCGCCGGATGCGGGCCTCGGGCCCGCATCTCGCGTCTGCGAAGGGGGTGTTTGGAATCATGGAAACGAGAGTCGGCCCCAACGAATCGATCGAAAGCGCCCTCAAGCGTTTTAAGAAGCTGTGTCAGAAGGCAGGTGTGCTCGCGGAGGCACGCCGGCACGAGCACTACGAAAAGCCCAGCGTTCGCCGCAAGAAGAAATCCGCGGCAGCGCGTAAACGCCGGAGCTGAGTCGCGCTCAGGCGTAAGGGAAAGGGTCTCTCAGAGGGCGTCCGAAAGGTCGCCCTCGACCATGCGTGAGCGGCGCAAGCGCCGCACGGAGCGGAATGCCCACAATCCTGGATCGCCTGAACGCCGATCTGAAGTCGGCGATGAAGGCGCGAGACACTGAGCGTATGGACACGCTTCGAATGGCGATTTCTGCCATCAAGTACAGGCAGATCGACGCCGCTGCGCCCCTCGCACCGTCCGAAGAAGAAGACGTCCTTCGCAAGCAGGTCAAGCAGCGCGACGACTCGATCGAGCAATTCGCGAAAGCCGGGCGTCAGGAACTCGCCGACAAAGAAACTCGCGAACGCGCGATTCTCGGCGAATATCTGCCGAAGGAGTTGACCGACGCCGAATTGCGTTCGATGGTCGGCGATTTGGTCGCAAGCCTTCCGCCCGCGGCAACGTTTCCCGATGCGATGAAGGCGGCCATGGGCGCACTCAAAGACAAGGCTCCGGGAAAAGCGATCCAGGCGGCCGTTCGCGCTGCGATGGATGCGCGCGTGTCGTCGTGACAAAACTGGTGCTCCCGAAATCGTTGCGTCTCTTTATCGCTGCCGCGTTCATCGTCGGCAGCATTGCGCCGTGGTTCGGCATATCGGGAAGGGCGTCGGCTGACGCGACGGTCGTCGGGCAGAAGACGATCGAGGTCGTCGACATCGACGACGTGATCGATGTCGGCATGGCGCATCGCGTGGAGCGCGCGATCTCGGACGCAAAGAACAACGGCGCAAGCGCGATCGTCTTCCGCATCAACACGGATGGCGGCGCAATCGACGACGCCGTCGATATCAGCGACGCCATATCGGGCGCGGGCGTTCCTACGATCGCGTACGTGACGAGCCGCGCGTGGTCCGCCGGTGCGTTCATCGCGTTGTCCTGCGACAAGATCTACATGCAGCAAGGCTCCAGCATGGGCGCGGCGCTGCCGATCACCATCGGACCGAACGGCGAATCCCCGGTCGATGAGAAGTTCATCGCCGCATTCCGCTCCAAGGTCGAAGGCGTCGCCATAGCCCATCATCGAGACAAGACGATCGCCGGAGCGTTCGTGGATCCGAACATCGTCGTGCCGGGCATCAATCACAAAGGTCAAGTCGTTTCGCTGAATCCATCGCAAGCGAAGCAGCACGGCATGGCGGACGGAATCGTCGGCAGTCTCGACGCCGCGCTGGCGGACGCCGGTTTTTCGGGCGCGCATCTTGTCGTGTTCGCGCCGAACTGGGGCGAAGGGATCGCGCAGTTCGTGACCGATCCTCGCGTTTCAGGACTGCTGCTGACGATCGGGTTCCTCGGTATATTGATCGAACTTCAGACGCAGCATCTGATCGCCGGGCTCGTCGGCTTCCTCGCACTCGCTTTGTTCTTCGGCGCGCACATCGTGGCGGGAACGTCTAACTTCGTGATCCTCGCGCTGTTCGGCCTCGGCATCATCGGCCTGCTCTTCGAACTGCACGTGCTGCCCGGCCACGGCATTTCCGGAATCGTCGGCAGTATGCTGATCTTGGGCAGTATCGTGCTCGCCTTCGGCAGCGGCGTCTGGATCCTCGGCGCCGAGACGACCGCGATCGCGTTGATCGTCTCGATCGCGATCTTCATCTTGCTCTTACGCTGGCTGCCCGAGAGCGCGTTCGGGCGCCGCTTGGCCTTCGCCGGCGTGCAGGCGCCGTCGGCAGGCTACGTCGCGGCGCACGAACTGATCGAGCTCGTCGGTCGCGAAGGCGTCGCGGAGTCGATGCTGCGCCCCGCGGGTGTGGCGTCAGTGGGCGGCGTTCGCTATCAAGTGCAGACCGAAGGCGATTTCATCCCGCCGCAGACAAAGGTCGTCGTCTATCGCGTGCAAGGCGCCACTATCGTCGTCAAGCGCGCGCAAAGCCAGCGCTAGGAGTCGTCACAATCGTATGAGCTATCTCGCAATCCTCGCCGCGATCGTCATCTTCATCCTCTTCATGATGTTCCTTTACTACTTCCCGTTCGGACTGTGGATGAGCGCGCGCTTCGCCGGCGTGCCGCTCGGCATCTTCAGCCTCGTGCGGATGCGGTTCATGCGCGTGCCGCCCGCGGTGATCGTCCAGAACTTGATCACGGCAGTCAAGGCGGGCGTTCCCGTGAGCACCGACTTGCTGATCGCGCACTATCTCGCCGGCGGACACGTCGATGTCGTCGTGCAGAGCCTCATCGCCGCACAGCGCGCGCAAGTGCCCCTCGACTGGGGTCAGGCGGCGGCCATCGACCTTGCCGGTCGAAACCCGCAAGAAGCGCTCGCGGCGTACGTGACGCCGAAGGTCATCGAGACGCCCATCTTCCAAGGCGTGGCAAAAGACGGCATCCAGCTCAACGTCAAAGCGCGTATCACCGTGCGCACGAAAGTCGAACGCATCGTCGGCGGCGCCGGCGAAGCGACGATCGTGGCTCGCGTCGGCGAAGGCGTCGTCGCCGCGGTCGGATCGAGCTTGGACTATAAGGAAGTGCTGGAGAATCCGGACCATATCAGCAAAACCGTGCTTTCCAAGGGGCTCGATGCCGGAACGGGATTCGAGATCGTCTCGATCGACATCGCGGACGTGGATGTCGGGCGCAACGTCGGCGCCGATCTCCAGACCGCACAGGCCGAGGCGGATCGCCGCGTCGCTCAAGCAAAGGCTGCAGAGCGCCAGTATGCGGCGCTCGCGCAAGAACAAGAGATGAAGGCCCAGACGCAGGCGATGCGCGCGAAAGTCGTCGAGGCAGAAGCGCTCGTCCCGACTGCGATGGCGGAGGCGTTCCGAGCCGGCAACCTCGGCGTGATGGACTACTATCGCATGAAGAACGTCCTTGCCGACACCGAAATGCGGCAGACCATCGCCGGCCAGCCGAGCGGCGGTCAGCCGAGCGGCGGCGGTCCGGCATCGCCGCCGGCCGGTCCGTCGACGTCATAGCGGATTAGCAGATGTCCGAACTCTTCATCATCGTCGTCATCGCGATCTGGATATTCGGCGCCGTCAGTTCGATCCGCAAAGCGATCGCGCGCAGCCAAGCGCAGGCGCAAGCCGGTGGTCCGCTAGCTGCACAGGCTTCACAATATCCGAGCGGGATACGTCCGACGCCCGCGCAGCGCGCACAGGCGATGCAGAGCGCCATTCGCGTCCTCCGTGCGGCATCGTCTCAGCCGGCGGCCCAACCGGCGCCGGTGCCGGCAACGGCCCAGCCGGCGCCGCGCTACATAGCGCCGGCGGCGGATGCTCCGATGAGCATGCTCACCAACATGGTCGCTCCGAACATGCCGGCGTTCGACGCGATGACGCTCGACGCCGGGGTTTCGACATCGCCCGCATATAATTCGGCGAATCCGGCAGCGCTCAACATCGCGCAGATCATGGGCCTGCCCAACGGTCAGAACTTTGCGACGCTGTCTATCGTCGCCGCGGCTGTGATCGGGCCACCGGTGGGTTTGCGGGCTGGCGCGAGTCTCGCCGCAGACTGGTGAAAGCGAAGGCGACCGCGTTGGCCCAAGCGGAAGCTCGGATGCGCGTCTCGATCGGCGGCTTAGACGACCGCATTCGGCTCTTCGGGCAGCTCGATGCGAATCTCGACGCGCTCGAGCACGCCACGGGCGCGCAGCTGCACGTTCAAGGCGACGAAATAGTCCTGACGGGCGAGCGTTCGGCGGTCGGCGCGGCATCGTCCGCATTGCGGCGCATGCTCGCCTCCGCATCGTCGGGCCGCGAACTGACCGTGGAAGACGTCGGACACGCGCTCGCCGGCGAACAATCCGAGGCCGCTTCCATCGCCGAGCCGCTGACAGTCACGCGCAAAGGCCGACCCGTCCGTCCGCGGAGTGCCGGTCAGCGCGATTTCGTCGGCGCCGTAGCAAAGCACACGCTGACGTTTGGGATCGGGCCGGCGGGAACGGGAAAGACGTTCCTCGCGGTTGTCTTGGCGCTCGAGGCGCTGCGCGCGGGAAAGGTCCAGCGCATCATCCTTTCACGGCCGGCCGTCGAGGCTGGCGAAAACCTCGGGTTTCTGCCGGGCGATCTTCAGGAAAAAGTCGATCCGTATCTGCGCCCGCTCTTCGATGCCTTGGCCGAAGTCATGGATCCGCAAGCGGTGCAGCGAGCGGTCGAACGAGGCCAGGTCGAGGTCGCGCCGCTCGCCTACATGCGCGGCCGAACGCTGAGCGACTCGTTCATCGTCTTAGACGAGGCCCAGAACACGTCCGATGAGCAGATGCAGATGTTCCTCACCCGCATCGGCAGCGGCTCGCGCATGGTCGTCTGCGGCGACGACACGCAGATCGATCTTCCGAACCCGAGCTCGTCCGGGCTGCTGCACGCCGAGGAGCTGTTCACCGACGCCCCGGACATCGCTGTCGTCCGCCTTACGGAGGCTGACGTCGTCCGACATCCGCTGATCCGCACCATCATCGCGCGTTATGCCCGACGCCTCCGTTGACGGTCCGCGCGTGTTCTTGCGCGGCGCGGGAAACAGGCGCCTCCTCTCTGCGGCGTTTCTCCGGCGCGCCGTGCTTGCGACCCTCGCGAAGGCTGCGCCGGCGGTGGTGGGGGACATCACCGTCGTGCTGACAGGCGACCGGAAGATCCGTGAACTCAACCGGACATTTCGCGGCATCGATCGCGCGACGGACGTCCTTTCGTTTGACATCGGCGATGGGCTGAAACGCGGCGAACCGTTCGGCGACGTGGTGATCTCCATCGAGACAGCCCGGCGCCAAGCGCGCGAATACGATGCCACGTTGCGCACGGAGGTGGCGCGCCTGCTCGTGCACGGCACGCTGCATCTTTGCGGCTACGATCACCAGGTACCGCGCGAGGCCGCGCGCATGCACGGCTTGACGCGCCGCCTCCTGCATACGTTGACGAGCACGTGAACGCGTTGCGCTCGTTCGCCCATGCCGTTGCCGATGCGTTGGATGGCATCTATCAGACGCTGATCGAGCAATCGAACTTCCGAATTCAGATCGTCCTGACCATCTTGGTCGTCATCGGTGCTATCGTGTTGCGCTTCGATCTCGTGAAGTGGGCGGTCATCGTGCTTGCGTGCGGCGCAGTGCTCACCGCGGAACTGTTCAACACGGGACTCGAGCACGGCATCGACCTGTTCCAACCCGGCAATCACCCACTGGCGCGGTCGGCGAAGCACGCCGGCGCCGGCGCCGTGCTCATGATCGCCATCGCCGCGGCAGCGGCGGTCACCCTCGCATACAGTGCGGCACTTTTGGGCAAGTAAAGGGTGCGGCAGCAGCGAATACATGGGACGCCCGAGGAGATATGACGGAAACATCCGGCAGTAGACGGTCCAGCGCGAGGCTGGACGAAGTCACGGCGTGACAGATCCCAGGTTGCCGGCGCTCGTCGGCATTATCGTGCTCATCCTCATCGCAGGTTTTTTTGCGGCGTCTGAAGCGGCGCTGCTCGCTTTGAGCCGCTTGCGCATTCTGCAACGTGCTCAGGGCTCGGCGACCGACGATCTGATGCGCATGCACGATGAGCGCGATCTCTACCTCACCACGATCCTCGTCGGAAACATCATCGTGCTGCTGGCGGCGGATTCGCTCGCCACGTGGCTCGCGATCGCGATCGGCATCTCGCGCCCGATCTTTTGGGCGACGGCAGGCATGACGCTCGGCGCGCTCATCTTCGGCGAGATCGTGCCGAAGATGATCGCCGTGCAAAACCCGACGCTCTGGGCGCGGCGGCTCGCACCGATCCTGAAGACCGCGCGCTTCGTCCTGCGGCCGGTCACGTGGTTTCTGGTCTTCGTCACCCATTGGATCATCCGGTTGTTCGGGGGCAATCCAACGGCGAAGGGCCCGTACGTCACCGAGGACGATATTCGCGCGCTCGTCACCGCCGGCGAGGAGCACGGCGTGATCGAAGAAGAGGAGAAGGAGATGATCCACTCCATCTTCGAGCTCGGCGACACGGTCGTGCGCGAAGTCATGACCCCGCGCACCGACATGGTCTGCGCGGACGTGGATCAGCCGATCGAAAAAGCGGTTGAGCTCGTCATCGAGCAAGGGTATTCAAAACTGCCGGTATTCGACGGCGATATCGATCACATCGTCGGCGTGGTGCATGACCGCGAATTATTGATCGCGGTGAGTCGCGGCGATCAGCACGGTGCGCTGCGGCCGCTGATGCGCCCGATCAAGGCGATTCCGGAGAACAAGAAGATCGACGAGCTGATGCGCGAGATGCAAGCCGAGAAAGTATCCGTCGCCATTGTCGTCGACGAGTACGGCGGGACGGCTGGACTCGTGACGATGGAAGATCTGCTCGAGGAGATCGTCGGCGACATCATGGACGAATACGACGCCGAAACGTCTGACAAGGCGCCGTCGCTCGAACACTTAGCCGACGGCGACGTCGTCGTGGACGCCCGAATGGGGATCGACGACGTCAACGAAAAGCTCGGTCTGAATCTTCCCACCGAGGATTTCGAGAGCATCGGCGGCTATACGTTCGGGCTTTTTGGCCGCGTGCCGCTTCCCGGCGAACAGGTGACCATCGACGGCGGCGTGACGCTTGTCGTAGAACGGACCGCGGGAAGAAGGCTTCTCAAGGTTCGAATCAAATCGCCCCTTGCGCCGAACGGTGTTAAACCGGGGGCGCGGTCGCGCGAAGCGGCCGAGGGATGACGTAGGAGGATCACGTGCCCAGATTGGACGACGCGCGCATCGACGAACTTGTCGTCAAGGCGTGGGAGGCGAGGTTGAACGCGTACGCGCCATACTCGCAATTCCACGTGGGTTCAGCGCTCATCGCCGCTGATGGCCGGATCTTCACTGGTGCAAATGTTGAAAACGCCTCCCTCGGTCTCTCGATGTGCGCCGAACGCGTGGCGCTCGGCAGCGCCGTCTCAGCCGGCGTTCGCTCGTTCGCGGCGATCGCGATTGCCGGCTCCGGACCCGACGGCGTCACGCCGTGCGGCGCATGCCGTCAGGTTCTATCCGAATTCAATGCCGATCTTATCGTTCTGCGCTGCCGCCCCGACGGCACGTACGGCAGACTGTCGCTCGCCGATCTCGTACCGTCCGCCTTCACGGGGCATGGAATCGGCGACGAGCGCGAAGCGCCGGTTCTGTCGGGCGTCTGAATCTAAGCCTTCGTCCGCCGGCGAGTCCTTCTGCCGCAGCGGCTGCATGACGTGAGATCGTTCACCGTCGAGGCCATCGTTCTTCGCAGGCGACCGCTCGGTGAGTCCGACCGGATTCTTACGCTCTTTTCGCGCGAACGCGGCAAATCGTCGGCCGTCGCAAAAGGCGCGCGCAAGACACAGAGCAAGTTCGGCGCGCGATTGGATCTGTTCAGCCGGGCGCGCATCACGCTGCACACAGGCCGGAGCCTCGACGTGATCACGTCTGCGTCGAGCATTGGCGGCGGGTGGGAACGACTCGTGGACCCCGACGTCTTCGCTTTCGCATCGTATCTGGCGGAATCGATCGATGGGCTCTGCGAACCTGGCCTCGCCGTGCCCGAACTCTTCGACGTCGTCGCCGAAGCGCGCGACGCGCTCGCCGCGGGACTTCGTCCTGGCGCTATCGCGGCCGCCGTCGACCTGAGGATCCTCGCAGTGCTCGGTGTCGGCATTGAACTCGATGCGTGCGCGCGCTGCGGGCAGCCCCTCGGGCGCCGCCCGCTTGCGGGCGGCCTCGCGACCCTGTCGCCGGCGGCGGGCGGTCTCGTGTGCCGGCGTTGCCTTCAGGCGGCGATCCAAGAGCATGACCGCGCTGACGACGCGAACGTTCGGGTAAGCGCAAGTGAGTTGGCAGCGCTTCGCGCGATCGGCGCGATACCGTTCAAAGAATTGGCCGACCATGAGGCGCTCGAGCCGCTCGCGCGTGCGACACACGCCTTCGTGCAGTTCCACGCCGGTAGACGCTCGCGCTCCCTCCTCGCCACAGCCAGCCGGACATGAGCGACGTCGTTCTCGGCTTGGATGTCGGTACGGTGCGCATCGGCGTCGCGGTCAGCGAGGGAGAAGGTCTTCCCGCCATGCCGCTCGCGACGATCGAGCAGCCATCGCGCGCGAAAGCGATCGGAGAGATCGTGCGGCTCGCGGTCGAACGCAATGCGAAGACGCTCGTGGTCGGTTATCCCCTCACGCTTGCGGGCGAGCGCGGACCCGCCGCGTTGAAAATGGACACGTTCATCGCGGAGTTGCGAAAGGCGTTTGGCGGCGAAGTGACGGCCGCCGACGAGCGCTTGACCAGCGCCGCTGCGAATAAGAGAATTCGGGATAGCGGTCTGAGCGGAAGCAAGCGCCGTCGCCTCGTCGACCGAATCGCCGCAGTCGAGATCCTCGACGGCTGGCTCGCGCGGCGCGGATCGTAGCTCCCGTGCGCATCGCACCGTGGCTTCAGATCGCGCTGGGCGCAGTTGTCGCGATATGCGTCGCGGCCGCGGCGTTCTGTTTCTGGGTCGCGTTCGCCGACACCGAACGGCCGGCACAATCCACGTCGATCGTGATCGCCGAGGGATCCAGCCTTTCCGACATTGCGCATCAACTGGGCGATGCCGGAATAGTGCGGTGGCCGATCGCGTTCATCGCGTACGAACGGCTGCGCGATCGGAATGCGACGATCCAAGCAGCGGAATACACGTTCGGTCCGCATCTCGCACTGCCGGCTGTGGCGACCGTACTGCTGCAGGGGGGCCGTCCGGCGACGGTCTGGATAACGATCCCCGAGGGTTTCACCGCGGACCAGATCGGCGCCGTGCTCCAAGCGCACGGCATCGGAACGAGATCGGAATTTGAAGCCGTCGTGGCACATACCGATCTGCGGCTCGACGGCGTACAGACTCGCGGACTCGAAGGCTATTTGTTTCCGGACACGTATCAGCTGCGCAGAGATGCGACGTCGCGCGATGCCGCCGATCTCATGACTGCGACGTTCATGCGTAAACTGCCCCGCGACTACCTCAGTGCGGCGCGCAAACTAAAGCTGACGATACCGCAGATCGTGACGGCCGCGTCTTTGATCGAGCGCGAAGCGCGGGTGGATGTTGAGCGTCCGATAATGGCCGGCGTCTACTATAATCGCTTGCGGCTCGGCATGCCGTTGCAGGTGGATGCGACGATCGAGTACGCGCTGCCGAACCACAAGACCGAACTCTCGCTCTCCGATCTCAAGATCGACAGTCCGTACAACACCTATCTCTACACCGGGCTGCCGCCGACGCCGATCGCGAATCCCGGAGCTGCGTCGTTGAACGCTGCGTTTCATCCCGCGACGACCGACTATCTGTACTACGTGTACAAGGGCGGCGGCCGGCATGCGTTTTCGACGACGCTGCAGCAGCAAGTCGAGGCCGAGCATAAGTACCTGCGCTAGATGAGCGTCCGGTTAGATGAACGCGCGCTGAAGAAGAACCCGGGGCCCGGGACGCGAACCGGGAAAACGTGAGCAGCGAGCAGTCCGCACACGCCGACGAACTCGAGTTGCAGGATCGCATCGTCGTCGCTGGTTCCGTTGATGGCCAAGCCACGAATTCGGCGGCCGAGCGCGAGTTCGAAGTGGTCGGCATTATAGAGGATTCCGATTCCGGCACGCGCTATGCAGTCTGCTATTGCGAGCCCGCTGACGAATTCATAGTGACGAGTAAGACGGGCGCTCTCGTCGAAGACGAGGCGCTCGCGCAAGAGATCCTCAACGACTTCCTCGACCAGGCTGCGGATGCTGTTGCGGAGGACCAACAATAGCGCTCCAGATCAGTCCTCGTGGACCGTCGGCGATAGAGCGGCCGCGCAACGTGTTGTTCCTCTCCGCCAGCGTCGGGGAGGGCCACACCGCCGCGGCGCAAGCGGTTTCGAGCGCGGTGACGGCCCGCTGGCCGGACGCGCAGTGCCATGTCGTCGATTCGTATCGTTACGCCTCGCACGTCTTCCACCGCGTCGCGAGCAACGGCTACATCGGCATGGTGAAGATGCTGCCGCACCTCTACCGCTATATCTACGATCAAGCGGAACGCGCCACGAAGGTGTCGGCGTTCAAGACCTGGCTCCATCATTACACCGCGGTCAATCTGCGCCAATATGTCGAGCGCCTGGCCCCCGATGTCGTCGTCTGCACGCACGCCTTTCCGTGCGGCGTCATGGCGGAGTACAAGCGGGAGTTCAAAGATGCGCCCCCCGTCGTCGGCATCGTCACGGATTTTGTCGTGCACCCGTTCTGGATACACAAGAACATCGATGCGTATGCCGTAGCCACAAGCGCCATGAAGCAGGCGCTCGTCTCGCGGGGCGTTCGCGCCGAGCGCGTCCGGGTCACCGGCATTCCTATCGACTGCAATTTTGCGCGCCACGCCACGAAAAGCTCCGCGCGCGACATCATCGGGATCGAACGTAACCGGACGACGCTGCTGCTCATGGGCGGCGGCCTGGGCATCGGGCCGCTCGAAAAGGCGCTTGTGGCGTTGGACGAAATGTCGCGTCCGATCCAGACGGTCGTCGTCGTCGGCAAGAACGCCCGTCTTGAACGCCGCCTCGGTGATGTGGCCCGCCGACTGCGCCACCCGGTCGTCGTGCGCGGTTTCGTGGGCAACGTCTGCGACTACATGCGCGCCGCCGATCTTCTGATCTCAAAGCCGGGCGGCCTGACGAGTTCGGAGGCGCTGGCCTCTGAGCTGCCGCTCGTGATGCTCAAGCCCTTGCCCGGACAAGAAGAACGCAACACGCGCTACCTGCAGGACCGCGGCGTCGGCGTGCTGCTGCAGTCGTCGCGCGATCTCGCGCCGGCCGTCGAGCGCCTGCTCGACGATCCGAGCGAAGTGGAGCGGATGCGTCGCCGCGCGCGTGCCCTTGCCCATCCCGATGCGGCACGCGCCGTCACGGACATCATCGCGCGGCTCTAGGCCGCGATCACTTGGCCGCTGTCAGAGCCGCAAGCTTAGCCTCGCCGTCGGCCGCCAACGCTTTCAGGTCCTGGTACGTGGAAAGTTCCGCCGCGGTCGGCGCTTCGTAGGCGTTCTCGAGCGAGTTGAGCAGGAAGCCGAGCTGTTCGCGCAGTTTCGACGGATAAACGACGTCGTACTCGCTGGAGCTTCCGTTCAACAGCACGAGGCTCGCGATCTCGGAATCGAGTTGCGCGCGTCTGTCGGCCTGCAACCCCGCGCGCGCCGTCATGGCGCGCGCGAGTGCGTGGTCGAGGTCGTTCATTGTGGCGACGATCTGCTGCTCGAGCGCCAGGCGCGCCGCAAGATCGCCCGCGGCGGGATGGACGCGCGGGTCGAGCGCGATCGTCAGCGTCGATTGAAGCTTCCGCGCCCCGTACTGCAGCACTACCGTATACGAACCGGGCAACGTCGTCGGGCCGTCTCCGGAGTCGGCAAAGTCGTCGGTCACGTCGTTGTTGTAGGTCGGCGGGTCGAACGCCGGCGCGTACCTGAGATCCCACTGGAACGCGTTCATGCCGGCCTTGACACCGGTGGCTTGCATTGCGGCGTGCGCGCGCAGCTGCTCGGCGTCCATGGCATCTTGCTGGTCTTCGGTCAGCTTCGGAGTGTGCTTGGCAGCGAGGTGCAGCGCAAAGCTGCGAATCGTCGTTCCGCCGGCATCGACGAACGACAACGTGAGCGGCTCGCGCCCGTTGTAATCCGCAGGCAGGTTGAAGAAGACGCGTGCGCCGTAGCGCGGGTTTTCGCCGGCATTCGGCGTCGGAAAGAAACCGCTGCCGTAGGATGCCGTGAGCCACGCCGTCTCCGGGCTGAACAGTTGGACGTCGGCCACGCTGTACGATGTCTGTCGCGCGAGCTGCTCCAAGAGCGCAAGATTATCGAGGATCCAGAACGCACGGCCGTGCGTGGCGGCGACGAGTTCTCCCTCGCGCGTGTCAACGGCGAGATCGCGCACTTGCACGCCCGGAAGATCGAGGGTCAGCGGCTGCCATTGTGCGCCGCCGTCTAGGCTTACGTACACCGTGCTGCGCGTGCCCGCGAACATCAGGCGCGGCTCGCGCGGATCTTGGCGGATGACGAAGACGTACTGGTCTGTCGGCAATCCGCTGGTGATCTGCGACCAATGCGCGCCGAAATCTGTCGTCTCGAATACGTACGGGCGATAGTCATCCCACATGTAGCGCGAGGCGGTGAGGTACGCCGTGCCCTTGTCGGTGTGCGACGGCTCGATCGAACTGATCTGCGCCCATTCGACGAGCTGGGGCGGTGTCACTGAGGTCCAGGTAACGCCGTGATCCTTCGTGACGTGCACCAAGCCGTCCGCGGATCCGGCCCAAAGAACGTTCGCATCAAGCGGTGAGACGGCAAGCGACGAGATGTCGGGAAATGTCTCGGCGCCCGTCTGATCGCCGTAGATGGGTCCGCCGGTCGGACCCTCCGTGCTCGGGTCGTTGCGCGTCAGATCCGGACTGATGATCTTCCACGTCTGACCGCGGTCGGTGCTGGAGAAGACCACTTGAGCCGCCACGAGGAGTTCATTGCTGTCGGCCGGCGAGAACAAGATGGGATGCGTCCAGCCGAAGCGATACTTCGTCTCGGCGGCCGATGCGCCGGCCATGTAGCGCGGGTACGGGCTGATGTTCTTTTCTTGCCCGGTGACCCGATTCAGCTGCACGAACGAGCTATAATAACCGGAACCGTACGTCACGAGCGGATCGGTAGGATCCGGCGCGATGAACGTGCTCTCACCGAGCGCGACCGAGTGCCAGTCGCCGATCGTGATCGCTCCGCCGACGTCGGCGCTCGCATACTCCCAGGCGCCCTCGTCCTGCGAAGCGCCGAAGAGGTGGAACGGGAACTGGTCGTCGAGCGAGACGTGATAGATCTGACCCGTAGGCTGATTCAGAATCGAGCTCCACGTCTCGCCGGAATTGACCGAGACGGTCGCCCCTCCGTCGTTGCCTTCCAACAAGATGTTCGGATGATTGGGGTTGATCCAAACGATGTGGTGGTCGCCGTGGGGTATGCCGTCGATCGTCTTCCAAACCTTTCCGCCGTCGTTCGTGACGTACAGTGAATCGACGTTCGGGGCATATGCCCGCTTTGGATTGGTCGGGTCGGCGAAGATCGCTGTGTAATAGAAGGCGCGCTGACGCAGCTTCCACTGATTATTGACGCGTTGCCACGTCTTGCCGGCGTCGTCGGAGCGGAAGACTCCGCCGTCGTTTGCCTGCGCGATCGAATAGACGACGTTCGGATTCGACTGCGCGACCGATACCCCGATCTTGCCTAACGTGCCGGTGGCATAACCGGGGTTCGAGGAGATTTTCGTCCAGTGAGCTCCGCCGTCGCTCGTCTTATACAGGCCGCTGCCGGGTCCGCCGCTCGTGAGCTTCCACGGCACGCGCTGCGCTTGCCACATGGCGGCGTACAACGTCTGCGGATCGTGCTTGTCCATCGACAGGTCGACGCCGCCGGTCCGGTCGTCGACGAAGAGCACCTTGCTCCATGACTTCCCGCCGTCGGTCGTTTTGAAGATGCCGCGCTCGGAGTTCGGCGCGAAGACGTGCCCCATCGAAGATGCATAGACGACATCGGGGTTGCGCGGATCGATCGCGAGCTTCGTGATCATGTGCGTCTCGCGCAAGCCGGCGTAGGACCATGTCTTCCCGGCGTCGGTGGATTTGTAGACGCCGTCACCCGTGTCGAAATCGCCGCGGATGTCTGCCTCGCCCGTGCCCGCGTAGATGACCTTCGGATTTGAGTCCGCTACCGCGAGCGCGCCGATCGGGTCGGCAACGCCGGGGATTTTGCCGTCAGTTATGTTGGTCCAGTTCTGTCCGTAGTCGGTGCTTTTCCAGACGCCTGCCTGCACACCGCCCATGTAGAAAAGGTCGGGATTGCTGGGGACGCCGGCGACGGCGACCACACGGCCCCCGATGTACGGACCGATGCTTCGCCAATGCAGCTTGCTCATGAGCTGTTGCGCCGGCGGCGTTGTTGCGGCGCTCGCCGCGGCGACGGCTGATGCGATGACGGTGAGCGCGAGGGCGGCGACGACGATTTTCTTCATATCGGCGTATCCAGCGACCAAGCAGCGAAAATCCTTTCGACGCGCGGGGCAGATAAGGATGAAGTTCGTTGAAATGCATAATTGCAGACAGAAAGCTCTAAAAATGCCCTGTCATCCTCGAAGCCAAAAGGCGTTTTGTGGTTGATCGCAGCCATTCCGTCGTCGCAGATCCCGTGGCTATTGTTGTATACGATCGTGCACACGAGTGATGTCAAATAGACGATGACCTGCTCCATATACTTGACGGTCCCATGAGGACTTACGTCCTGCCGCGCGGCGCATATTGCCTCGATTTGCCGTATTGTAAGTGGTCATGTCGGTGTTACAATGAAAAACGATTTATAGCACGAGAGGGCTTCTTACATGAGACTCATGCGTTCGTTTATCGCGTTGGCGATCGTCGGCATGGCGGCCGGATGTAGCGGTGCGCATTTCGTCGTGCCTCAGGCCGGGCAACGTGGCGGGCTGTATCAGCCGTCTGTTGTGCAAAAGGGGAAGGCTCCCACGAATTGGACCACGTTTAGCCCGCCGAATTCGGGTGGACTTTACGTCGACGTCGTTGTCGGACCGGACAAAGCCATCTGGTTCACGGAAGGGAACTTCGAAAAACTTACGCGCGTGACGATGGGCGGCACGGCCAAGCTCTTCTCGTCTGCCGTTGTCGCGGGCTACATCGCGGTGGGCGCAGACAAGAAATTCTACGTCACAAATGCGGCTTTTGCACAGATCGGCACCGTCACTGTCAACGGTGTGAGCAAGGCATTCACGGTGCCGAGCGGCGATCTGCCGTCCGGTCTCACCCTCGGTCCCGACAACAACGTGTGGTTTGTGGAAAGCAATCATGTCGGGAAGATCACGAAATCGGGCGTCATCACGGAATATGCGCTCCCGACTCAACGGGTCAACGTCGGCGCGATAACGGCCGGGTCCGATGGTAAACTTTGGTTCACCGAGTATAGCGGGATGAAGATCGGCTCGGTGACGACAAGCGGAACGGTGAAAGAATATTCACTTCCAGCGTCGCCGCAATGCAATCCGCGAGGCATCGTCGCAGGCCCGGACCACAACCTCTGGTTCCGCTGCGGCTCCAACGTCGGGCGGATCACGACAAGCGGCGTGATCAAACTCATACCGGCTCCGGATACCGGCAATAACGCGCTCGAAGATATGGCGATCGGACCCGACGGCAATCCTTGGTTCACGGGCGACGGCACCGCGATCCATGAGATCGACACAAAAACGCTCAAGATCACGGATTACACCCCGCCGAACATCGGCTACTCGAACTACACGCTGGTCACCGGTCCCGACAAAAACGTATGGGTTGGCGCGTATCAGAACGTGATCAACGTGTACATCCCGCACCCGCTCACCGTCGCGCCGAAAAGCATCGCCTTCACGGCGATCGGCCAGATGAGCACGCTGACCGCTACTCAGAGCGGCACGAACGCGTGGACGGCTACGAGCAGCAACTCGAATGTCGCATCGGTGAAGCAAGGCTCCGCCGCGGATAAGTTCATCGTGACGTCCGTAGGCTCGGGTCACGCGACGGTCACGATCAACGACGCGATTGGCAACAGCTTCAGCGTGAAGGTCACGGTGCCCTGACAAGAGTCGTTCCGTGCTGCGCGCCGAACGCGCGCGACAAGACACCGTGAGAGCGAAAGTCGGGGAGGGATGGAACCCGAAGCGCCGCGTTTGCTGTTATGCTAACGGGCGGTGGGTGAACCCGGACACGTTCTCAACATCGTTCGCGCAACAGCGATGGGTCACAGTAGACAGTCGGTGACGGAGGGCAACTTGGACGCCGCACCAGCGTTGGACCCGGCGGTTGCTGATGCGATAGACCGAGCGTTCGCGAATCCGCTAGCAAATACGTTAGCATCTCGCGGAAGGGACGCACAGAAGAGAAATCAGGAAGGCGAGAAAAGCCTTACCGTACAATGATTGTATACAGTTCGGAGAGATGGCCGAGTTGGCTGAAGGCGGCGGTTTGCTAAACCGTTATAGTGCTGTCAAAGCGCTATCGAGGGTTCGAATCCCTCTCTCTCCGCCAGTCGTGCGCTCGTAGTTCAGCTGGATTAGAATGCCAGACTACGAATCTGGAGGTCGGGGGTTCGAGTCCCTCCGAGCGCGAATCGCGGCGGTCGCCGGCTCAAGCGGGCTGGCGACCGTTTCAAACTATAGTGCCTGCCTCGGTAGCTCAGTGGTAGAGCAGGGGACTCATAAGCCCTTGGTCGCAAGTTCGAGTCTTGCCCGAGGCACCATATAGTGCGCCCGTAGCTCAACTGGATAGAGTGTCGGCCTCCGAAGCCGAAGGTTGGTGGTTCGAGCCCACTCGGGCGCGCTCCATATTTGCGAATGCGAGGAACGAAATCGCCGATTCCGCCGCGTTCATGCGGATGGCCCTTGATCTTGCGCGCATCGCAGGTTCGCGAGGCGATGTTCCGGTCGGCGCCATCGTCGTCCGCGGCGAAACGGTTCTCGGGTCGGGCTTTAACGAGAAGGAGGCCGAGAACGACCCGACCGCGCACGCGGAGATCGGTGCGCTGCGTCAGGCGGCTGCGAAAATCGGGAGCTGGCGACTCGCCGACGCGACGCTGTATGTGACAAAAGAGCCCTGCGTCATGTGCGCGGGTGCCTGCGTCGCCGCGAGGATCGAGCGATTGATCTATGGCTGTGACGACCCGAAAGGCGGCGCAGCGGGATCGGTTTTCGACCTTACGAATAGCCCGCGGCTCAATCACCGCATCGCTGTGGAGAAAGGAGTGCTTGCGGACGAATCGAGCGAACTGTTGCGCGCGTTCTTCCAGGGGAAGCGCCTGCGCGACGATGCGTAGTCAAAGATGGAGAGGTGGCAGAGTTGGTTGATCGCGCTCGCCTCGAAAGCGAGTAACGGCTCAAACCCGTTCGTGGGTTCGAATCCCACCCTCTCCGCCAGATTGGAAAACCCATCAGATGCCGATGTCGCGCAAAACCGCCAAGACGATTGACGAATACATCAAAGCGTTTCCCGCCGACGTGCGCGAGCGTCTGGTGAAGATGCGCGAGACGATCCGCAAAGCGGCGCCGAAGGCCGAAGAAGCGATCTCGTATCAGATCCCGACATTCAAATTCAACGGCAATCTCGTGCACTTCGCCGCGTTCAAACATCATATCGGATTCTATCCGACGTCATCGGGCACGCGAGCGTTTCAAGACGAACTCGCCCCGTACAAGTGGGCGAAGGGTTCGGTGCAGTTTCCGCTCGACAAACCAATTCCATACGCGCTTGTGAGACGGATCGTCAAATTTCGACTGAAAGAGAATCAGGCGAAGAAGAGATAGTCGCCATTCGTGCCGCGGCGATCCAGGAGCGGCCCGTCCTTGAAGAGCTGCAACGCAGAGCGTCGCTGGTGTGGGAAGAATACCGCGAGGCCCTGCTCGCTCATCCTGACGCGATCGACCTTCCGGCGGAACAGATCGAGAGCGGCCGGGCATTCGTCGCGGAGCTGCAGGGGATAGTCGTTGGGTTTAGCGTCGTGCTGCGCCGTCACGATGGCGATGCCGAGCTCGACGGTCTGTTCGTTGAGCCATCTCGCTGGAAGCGAGGCATCGGCAAAGCACTTGTCCAGGACGCCGCACGCTTTGCCGTGTCTGAAGGAGCTCGCGCGCTCCACGTTGTGGCCAATCCGCGGGCTCTCGGATTCTACGAGGCGTGCGGCTTCGAGCGGATCGGCGAAGCGTCAACCCGTTTCGGCATCGGCTACATTATGCGCAAGGAATTGGGTTGAACGAGGCTTGGACGCCTGGCGGACGGGGTCTGCCTATACTCAACGACATGGAGCGACGAGACCATCGATTTGTCGTGCATGTCTGGTATGAGACGGGTGGCCGGTCCGATGGCCAGTGGCGCGGTGCCGTCGAGCATGTGGGCCACGACCGCCGGCTGTACTTCTCCTCGTTCGGCGACCTGACGGACTTCATCAACGCCAGGATCGGCGAACCGGTCCTCCCGGCGCCGGAGCGCAGTGGGGAGACATGAAAAACCGTTCAAAGCCCTGAATAGGCGGTAACGCGCGAACCGCCGATCGGGGTGCCGCCGATGACCGCGACGACCACATCGCCGTCGCTGAAAATTTATCTGCTCGGTCAGCCGCGCTTTGCTCGTGCGGGTGAACCCTACCGGTTTGCGGCGCCTCCCAAGGCGCTTTCGCTCGTCGCCTACCTGCTCGTGCACCGCTCGGCCCCGCTGTCGCGAGAGAAACTCGCCTTCACGCTGTGGGAAGACGATACCGAGGACGATGCTCGGGCAAATTTCCGGCGTCATCTCCATCACGTCCAAAAAGCGCTGCCGGCTGCGCCTCCCGGCGTGCCGTGGATCATCGCCGATGCCGAAAGCGTGCAGTGGAATCCCGCGTCAGACTATTGGCTCGACGCCGCGGAATTCGATCGTCTGGCGAAGGTGTCGGCCAGCCGAACCGAAGCAGTCGAGGTATATGGCGGCGACTTGCTGGACACGCTGTACGATGAATGGCTGTTGCCCGAACGCGACCGCCTGCGCAACCTCTATCTCGCCACCCTCGCAGAACTGCTGATCGAAGCGCGCGGCCGCCGCGACTTCAGCGGCGCGGTCGCTCTCGCTCAACGAATCCTGACGAGCGACCCCTGGCGAGAAGACACGCTTCGACAGCTCATGGCGGTCCGTTACGAGAGCGGTGATCGTGCCGGCGCGCTCGCCGCATATCAGTCGTTCGATCGCCGCCTGCGCGATGAGATGAACGTCGAGCCTATGCCCGAGACATCGGTGCTCAAAGACGTGATCCTCCGCAACGCGCCGCTCGCCGACAGCTTGAACTTGGCGCCGCCCGACGGGTTCCACGCCTCTCGCGATGACGGCCTGTTGCTCCCATTCGTTGGACGCGGCGACGAAATGGAAAGACTGCGGATGTCGTGGAGCCGCGCGGCGCGCGGCCGCGGCAGCGTCGTGATGATCGTCGGCGAGGCCGGGATCGGCAAGTCGCGGCTTACATCAGAGTTCGCGTTGGCGGCGGGAGCGCAGGGCGCGCGCGTGATGTCCGGCACGACCACGTATCCGGAGTCCGCCCCGTATCAATCGATCGCGGAGAGCCTGCGCAGCGTCGCGCCGCTGCTCGCGTCGCTCAATGTCGAGCCGATGTGGCTCGGAGTTATGGCGCATGCCGTGCCGGAATTGCGCGCGCGCCGCCCGGATCTTCCGACGCCGCCGCCGGTCGAACCCGAACGCGAGCGGATCCGGCTGTTCGAAGCGATGGCGAAGTGCTTTGAGCAGCTCGCCCGGCCGCGACCGCTGCTCATCGTCCTTGAAGACGTGCACTGGGCCGGCGAGACGACGATCGCTGCGCTTGGATTTCTCGCGCGGCGCATCACACAGCTGCCGATCCTCGTCATCGTCTCGTATAGAGACGAAGAAGCCCCGCGATCGCACCCGCTGCGGCGGCTGCGTGCGGAGCTTCAGGAGGCGAAGACCGTCGCGGTGATCGCGCCGCGTCCGCTCGACCGATCGGCAGTCCAGGACATCGTGAGCCGCGTGCCTGCGCTCGCGGAGCGCGGCGCGGAACTCGCGCATACGCTCGTCGAGCGCAGCGCGGGCAATCCGTTGTTTCTCGCGGAGGTCATCCGCGATCTTGTCGAACGCCCGGCGGAATTTGGCGCCGAGCCGCCATCGAGCGCCAAGCATGTGATCGCCGCACGTGTGGATCGGCTCCCGGAACAGGCGCGCGCGCTCGCCGACGTCGCCGCCATCGTCGGGCAAGGCTTCAATATGGATCTGGTGCGCGACGTCGCCGGCTGGAGCGAGAACGAAGTCTTCGACGCCTTGGGCGAGCTGATCGACCGGCACATCGTGAAAGAAACGGGCGGACGAAGCGGCTATGCGTACTCGTTCTCGCACCATCTGATCCAGCGGGCGATCTATGCCGGCGTCGCGCCTAATGTCAGGACTCGCTGTCACCGGCACATCGCGCGCGCCCTCGAGGAGACGTATGCGCATCGCGCGGGTCAGTTCGCATCCGACATCGCTCATCATCACGATCGAGGGAACGAGCCCGAGAAGGCCGCCGCCGCGTATCTCGCCGCGGCGCGCCACGCGCAGGAAGTCTACGCGTATGATGAGGCGCTTTCGCACGTGCGGCGCTGTCTCGATCTCGCCAAGGACGCGACGACGCGCTTCGAAGCGCTTGGTCTGCGCGAGCGCATCGGCGCGCGGCGCGGCGATCGCGAATCGCAGCGCACGGATCTCATCGAACTGACGGAGCTTGCGACGCAAAGCGGCGACGCCCGCGCGCGGGCCGACGTGCTGCGACGCAAAATCGCGCTGGCACGCGCGCTTGGCGAGCGCGAAGAAGAGCGGCGACTCATCGAAGTGTTTGAAAAGGAGGTCGAGCCAAGCGATGACCTATCGCTGCGCGCTGAAGCGAAGCTGATCAGGGCTGCCTTCGAGATGCTCACCGGCGATAGCACCCGGGCAAACCGCGCCGCAAATGAATCGCTGGCGTTCTATCGCAAGGCCGGCGATGCGACGGGTCAGATAGAGGCGCGGTGCAGAATCGTCGAAATAGCGACGGAGACGGGTGCCTTTGACGAGGCATCCGCGATTTTTCGGGAGGTGCGCTCATCGCCCGAAGGCGTGCGCAATCCCGGGATCGTGGCGCGAGCGATGATGTCGGTGACGTACGGTGCTCTTATGGAGCAGCGTTACGACGTCTGCCGGTCGCTCGCCAAGGAAGCGCGCGAGCTGTACAAGACGATCGGCGATCGCGAGGGCGAGGGCGACGCTATCGCGCGCCAAGCGTCGGGGGCGGCGCGCATGTCGCTCATGCACGAAGCGCTCGCCTGTCACGCAGAGGCTGCAGAGATCTATGCCGCGATCGGAAAGCGGCAAGGTCTTGCGGGCGTTCTCGTCAACGGCGGCATTCTCAGCGTAAAAGTCGGGCTGTTCGATGACGCGGACCGGTCGCTTCGAGCTGCGCTCGGGCATTTCCACGATCTGAAGGACCTGCGGGGTCAGGCCGCCTGTACGATCAACCTGAGTTACTTAGCGTTGCTTCGCGGTGATGCGGCAGAAGCGCGGCTCCAAGCACTCGCCGCCATCGAACATGCGCGTTCGGCTGGTCATGCCGTCTATGAAGCCGCCGCATTAGGCAACCTTGGCGCGGCGGAGCGCGACCTCGGAAACCTCACGCAGGCGATCGCGCACATGAAGGAAGGGCTGGCGATCCGGCGTCGCCTGACGCGTCCTGCCGATTTCGCGGACGACATTTCGCATTTGATCTGCGCGCAGCTCTTGGTCGGCGACCTTCAAGCCGTGCGCGAGCTCAACGTCGAGTTGGCGAGCGCGCTGTCGGGCGAAACGACGACAATATTCATGCCGCAATTCGCACATTGGACGTCGGCGAGAGCGTACCGCGCACTGGGTGACAAGAAGGCCATGAACGCCGCGCTCGAGCAAGCGAACGCGATACTGGACGAGCAAGCCGCTCTCATCGACGGCGCCCCAGAGCGCGCTACCTATCTCTCGCTGCAGGTGAATCGGGAAATACGGAGCGCTTTCAACGATGGTCGTTGGCCGGATTCGGCCGCCGCGAGGGCAGTTTCAACGGGACGTGCGAAAGTGCGGCGCGCGCGCGCGAAGACCTGACGCACACGCGTCGCGCGGCTGTCCATAAAGGCCCGCCCTACACCGCGCGTTGAAACGGGCGAGGCGTGAAACCGCGACGGTCGACCGTGCAGGTCGACCGCTTTCGTTCCGCGCGCGGAGAGGTGCTGGAGTGGTCGAACAGGCACGCCTGGAAAGCGTGTAGGCGTCACAAGCGTCTCGAGGGTTCGAATCCCTCCCTCTCCGATCGCATGGGAGGCGTTGACGGCCAGGGCCCGCGCGACGAAAACCCGCTAACCCCGTCAGGACCGGAAGGTAGCAGCGGCATGTGGGACCTTTCGAGCGCCGCGGTCGTCTCTGGCCCGAGCCTCCCCTTATCGAGACCGTGCGCATGTGACAGCGCTCGCATATCTGGGACGCGCCAACGCGCGTAGCACACCGGGCAGGAAACGACCTGCGACCGATTCGAAAGCACGAGGAGGCCGGCGTCATGACGGACGCATTTCGATTGTTTCTCGACGGCCTGGCGGTTGGTGCGGCAAGTCCGCAATTCGCAGCCGCCGCGGTATTCGCCGTCTTGGCGATAGCCGCGTATCATTGGGGCGTCGCGCGTCCTCGGTTCGGAGCGGTCAGAAGCAGGTCGGAGCCTGCGCTGTCCGCAGAGATCCCGGACCTCCAGGCACTGCGCAGCCGGCTCGCCGCTGTGGAATCGCGCGCGGGACGCGCCCTGCAACATGTCGGGTTCGTGCGGTTTAACGCGTTCCCCGACGTCGGATCAGAGCTATCGTTTGCGCTCGCCGTTATCGACGGGCGCGGCGACGGATACCTCGTGTCGAGCATCTACTCGCGCGAGGAAGTCCGGACGTACGCCAAGGCGGTGCGTGGCTTCTCCGCTGACAAAGAGGTGAGCAACGAAGAGCGAGCGGCACTCGGCCAGGCTCAGGAACAGGCTGGAAAGCGCACGCCTTCGTAAGGCCGGCGCCGCGTGATGCGGCACAGGCTGCCTCTTTTCGAATCTTGCGAACGCCAGAGGTAGTCCTTAGTGAAGATAAATTTCTTCTCGCCGCACAAGCGGCTGCTCATCAAGATCATTCCGCACCATACGGAATCGATCTACAAGCTCGAGATCTCGCACATGCATCTCGCGATCGGGGCGGCTTGCACGCTGCTCCTGAGCGCCGCCTTGATGATGTCCCACGTCGGCGCCGTTCGCGCTGCCGAAGCGAAAGTGATGACCTTGCAGCGCGTCGATGCGCAGCAGAGCCGTCAGCTCGTCGACATGTCAAGGCAGACACAGTCGATGTGGAAGCGGCTCAAACTTCTGCAGCAGAACGAGAAAGAGATCCGCACCTTGAGCGGGATCGGCGACAAGAAGACGATAGGCCACGCGACGCCTCCCAAAGCGGCGCCCGCCGGGACCGCCGCCTCGGCTTCGTCGACCTCGCCGGCAACATCGCACGTCCGGCCTATGGCCGCGGTCCGCACCACATCGTCGCCGATCTGGGGTGCGATCGCGGCGTGGCTCACGCAAGGCCGCGAGGGCGGCTCGGTGACATTTGCGAGTGAGTCGGCGCAGTTGATGCAGCTCAACGCGCAGCTGAACCAAGTCTGGGTCGATGAAGCGTTGCTCCGAGCCGACGCCCAAGCCGCCGCCGATGCTCGCGTCGCAGCATCGGTCGCACACCAGCGCTATCTCGATGCGATTCCGTCGCTCTGGCCGACCGAGGGATACGTCTCGTCAGGCTTTGGTTATCGCACATACCCCGATGTGGGTTTCCACCCTGGTCTGGACATCGTGAACGATTACGGCGCGCCGGTGTATGCGACCGCAAGCGGCACGGTGCAAGCGGCCGGATGGGATGGCGGGTACGGTTACAAGATCGAAATCGATCACGGCAACGGCCTCGTGACGTGGTATGGGCACAATTCGCGCCTGCTCGTGAGCGCAGGGCAGACGGTTCGTAAGGGCCAAGAAATTGCGGAGATCGGGGCGACCGGTTTCGCGACCGGACCGCACTGCCATTACGAGATCTTGCAATGGGGCACGCCGATCGATCCGACGCCGTACCTCTAGTGGCGCGTAGGGTGCATCCGGCGACACAGTAGTCCGGCCCGAGGCCAATGCTAGTCCAGGTGCGGTCGACCGACGAGGTCGGCCGCCCGTTTTTTTGCGGGAGCAGCGTGAACCCAAGCTCTTCGTCCGACCATCTGATCTGCACGCTCTTCGCTATGGCGCGCATCGTGCTCAACGCGGAGGCGATCGCCATCGTCGCCCGCGTGATCACCTCGTGGTTGCCCGACTTACCGGCATGGATACCGACGCTGCTGCGGCGGTTGACGGACGGTGCGCTCCTGCCGTTCCAGACGCTGATCCCGCTGATCGGCGGTCTGGATTTCTCACCGATGGCCGCCATTCTTGTCCTGCAAGCGATCGTCCATTACGTGCCTGTATGTCCCACCGGTTGAGTCCCTTGGGTCACGTGAGCCACGGCCGCGCGAATCCGTTCGTGCGGAATTTCTGCATCATCGCGCACATCGATCACGGCAAGACGACGCTCTCCGACCGTCTTCTCGAGATGACGGGAACGCTCGCGAGCCGCGAGATGGAAGAGCAAGTGCTCGACTCGATGGATCTCGAGCGGGAACGCGGCATCACGATCAAGGCACATCCGGTCACGCTGAACTACCAAGCGGACGACGGCAACGTCTACGATCTGAATCTCATCGACACGCCGGGGCATGTGGATTTCTCGTACGAAGTGTCGCGGTCGCTCTCCGCGTGCGAAGGCGCGCTTCTCGTGATCGATGCCGCCCAAGGCATCGAAGCGCAGACGCTCGCGAACTTCTATCTCGCCACGGAGGCGAAGCTCGAGATAATCCCGGTCATCAACAAAATCGACCTTCCGGCGGCTGATCCAGATGCGGTGATCCGCGACGTCGAGGATACGCTGCTCATCGAAAAGGAGCGCTGCATCAAGGCGTCCGCCAAAGAGGGCGTCGGGATCAAGGAGATCCTAGAGGCGATCGTCCGCCTCGTCCCGGCTCCGGTCGGCAACCCCGATCGGCTCCGAGCTTTGGTGTTCGATTCGTTCTTCGACTCGTATCGAGGCGTGATTCTTTACGTACGGGTCGTGGATGGCGCGCTCGAGCAGGGCACGCGCATCCGCTCGATGGCGGGCGACACGATTTTCGAAGTGCTCGAGGTGGGGACGTTCAGGCCGCGCATGGTGATGTCGAAGCGCCTTGGGATCGGCGACGTGGGCTACGTCATCGCGAACATCAAGGCCGTTTCTGATATCGGCGTGGGCGACACGTTGACCGGTGCCGACGCGCCTGCGCACGTGCCGCTGCCCGGCTACCGCAAAGTCACGCCGATGGTCTACTGCGGGCTGTATCCGAATGAAGGCGACGACTACGGCGATCTGCGCGATGCGCTAGAGAAGCTGAAGCTCAACGACGCCGCGCTCTCGTTCGAGCCGGAGTCTTCCATGGCGCTCGGGTTCGGGTTCCGCTGCGGATTCTTGGGTCTGCTGCACATGGAGATCGTGCAAGAGCGGCTGGAGCGCGAGTACGATCTATCCTTGATCGCGACATCGCCGTCCGTCGTCTATCACGTGCTCACCACCGCCGGCGAACATCTCTCGATCGACAATCCGGCGAAGCTGCCGCCCCTGCCGACCATCGCGATCATGGAAGAGCCCTACGTCAAGGCGTCGATCATCACGCCTGCGGAATATATCGGCGCGATCATGGATCTGTGCCAATCGCGGCGCGGCACGATGATCTCGATGGATTATATCTCTCCTTTGCGCGTGATCTTCGTCTACGAATTGCCGTTGGCCGAGGTGATCGTCGATTTCTTCGATCAGTTGAAATCGCGGACCAAGGGTTACGCTTCCATGGACTACGAGGTCATTGGCTACAAGCCGGGCGATCTCGTAAAGCTGGACATCCTGTTGAATGCGGAGTCCGTTGACGCGCTTTCTTTTATCGTGCATCGCGACAATGCGCCGTCGTGGGGGCGGCAGCTCACCGAACGGTTACGGGAGGTCATCCCGCGCCAGATGTTCGACGTGCCGATCCAAGCGGCGATCGGCAACAAGATCGTGGCGCGTGAGACGGTCAAAGCGATGCGCAAGAACGTGCTTGCCAAGTGCTACGGCGGCGACATCAGCCGCAAGCGCAAGCTGCTCGAGAAGCAGAAAGAAGGTAAGAAGCGCATGAAGCAAGTCGGCAACGTCGAGCTGCCGCAAGAGGCGTTCATGGCCGTGCTGAAGCTGGAGCGCGGACTTTAAAGGTGTTCCTCGATCGCGACGCCATCGTGACCGTCGCGACCGGGAATGCCGGCAAATTGCGCGAGCTTCTGCGCTTGTGGGGCGCTGCGCCGCCTGTGTTGGCCGCCCCGGGTCCTTCGTATGTTGAGGTGGCCGAGACGGGAGCGACTTACGAAGACAACGCGCTGCTGAAAGCGGTCGCGCTTTCGGAGCGTATCGGCGCGCCGGCGCTTGCCGATGATTCCGGCATTGAAGTGGAAGCGCTTGGCTGGGGCCCGGGCGTTTTGTCGGCCCGCTCGCCATCTCCTGAATCCTCATGGCAGGAGCGCAATGCGCACATCATCGCGGCGTGTGATGCGTTCGGCGATTCTTTTCGCCGAGCGCGCTTCGTCTGCGTCTGCGCGCTGGTCGTGCCGGGTTTTTCGCCGCTCTTCGCGCGCGGCGAAGTCGAGGGGTCTATCGCGCGCGCGCCGGCCGGCGATGCTGGATTCGGTTATGACCCGATCTTCGTCTACCCACCTTTTGGTTCGACGTTTGCGCAAGCGGGAGAAGAGAAGAAGGATTCGGTCTCGCATCGTGGTCGAGCGGTGCGCGCAATGCGAGAATTGTTGCGGAACGGCTAACGCCGAAATTATTTTGTCTCACGGTCCGCATGACTATTGACTAGCGAACGCTCGTGCGTGATGAGCGGGCATGAAACAATTGAGGTTGCCCGTCCTCGAAATTCAATATAAGCGGTGCCCGAATTGCGGTCACATCAAGCCGTGGTCAGCATTCTCGTCGCGTCAGGCTGGGGAGTTTCTGCCGGTCTCATATTGTCGCACGTGTCAGCGCGCTTA
Source organism: Candidatus Eremiobacteraceae bacterium (assembly GCA_035295225.1). NCBI lineage: Bacteria > Bacillati > Vulcanimicrobiota > Vulcanimicrobiia > Candidatus Eremiobacterales > Candidatus Eremiobacteraceae > Candidatus Eremiobacteraceae bacterium. The sequence continues at coordinate 27,437 of DATGJI010000025.1, forward strand.
CAGTAAAGCTCACTACCAGGCAAATCGAACGACTCATCTTCGCAGGCGATATGAGAACGGTCTGAAGGAGAGAACCGCGAAGCGGGAATTGATGTGGCGTTACCTGGAGGGTCATCCGTGTGTCGACTGCGGAGAGAGTGACATAGTCGTTTTGGAGTTCGATCACGTGCGCGGGCCAAAGCTAGGCGAAATAAGCGTCTGGGTCTATAAGCGCTTTTCGCTTGAACGCTTTAAACGTGAGATAGAGAAATGCGTCGTGCGGTGCGCAAACTGTCACCGTCGAAAGACAGCCGTCCAACTGAAGTGGAAGGTAGCGACTCGGAGCGGCGCTGAATCATCAAGTTACGGGCGGTAGCTCAGGTGGTAGAGCGGTGCCTTTGGGAGGCACAGGTCGCACGTTCGATCCGTGTCCGCCCGATCCCAAAAGTTATGCTGGACTGGTCTGACCGCGCCCGAATCAATGTGGAATGCTTGCCGGGGGCCAGGCAGCCGGATGTCGTGCCGTCCTGACCACCGGCGTCATCGCCGCGTTCCCCATTGTCATTGTCATCTTCTTCGGTTCGCTTCCGATGGCTGCACTGACGCACGTCAAAACGTGACGAAGGATTCGCCGAGCACGCAATGGCAACGTTATTGTGCGAGCGCCCATAGCTCAGTTGGATAGAGCACCCGCCTTCTAAGCGGGTTGTCCCGTGTTCGAGTCACGGTGGGCGCGAATTTTTGCTGTGGAACATCCGGGAGACGAGTTGGCGACTACCGCGACATCGGCAGCGAAACGCGATCGAGAAATTGATCGAACGCGTCTTCGCGCATTGATGCAGAGAGAAGAAGAGCGCTTCGTCGCCGAGCATCCGAAATCGCACGCGCTCTTCGAACGCGCGAAACGGTCACTGCTCAGCGGCGTGCCCATGCACTGGATGGTGCGCTGGGCCGGCGGATTCCCGGTGTTCGTCGGAGAGGCGCACGGCGCGCGTTTTCGCGATGTCGATGGCCACGAGTACCTTGACTTATGCCTCGGCGACACCGGCGCGATGAGCGGACACTCGCCGAAAGCGGTCGTCGACGCGGTGGCGCGGCAAGCCGCGCGGGGCATCACGCTCATGCTTCCGACGGAAGATGCACTCTGGGCCGCTGAAGAATTGACACGCAGATTCGGGCTTCCGTTCTGGCAGTTCTGCCTCACCGCGACCGACGCAAACCGTTTCTCGTTACGATTGGCGCGCGCCATCACGAAGAGACCTTACGTGCTCGTCTTCAACGGCTGCTATCACGGCACCGTAGATGAGAGCTTCATCGGACTCAAACAAGGCATCCCCGCATCGCGCGCGGGGAACATCGGGCCGGCTATAGATCCCATCCTGACAACCAAAGTTGTGGAGTTCAACGATCTCGACGCCCTCGAAAAAGCGCTCGCGCCTGGGGACGTGGCGTGCGTTCTCGCTGAACCCGCGCTCACGAACGTCGGCATCGTCTTGCCGCAGCCCGGCTTCCACCAGGGACTGCGCGAGATAACGCGCCGCACTGGAACGCTGCTCATCATCGACGAGACGCATACGATCTGCGCGGGTCCAGGCGGTTCTACGCGCGCCGACTCGCTCGATCCCGACTTCCTCGTGATCGGCAAGACGATCGCAGGCGGCGTGCCGGCTGCGGCTTACGGCTTCACCCCCGAGGCCGCACAGAAGATCGAAGCGCTGATCGAGAGCGACTCGAGCGATAGCGGCGGGATCGGCGGAACGCTCGCGGCAAACGCGCTCTCCCTCGCCGCCGTGCGCGCCACGCTCGAACACGTGCTGACGGACCAAGCCTTCGACCAGATGATCGCGAACGGCAAGCGATTCGCAGACGGCGTTCAGAACGCGATCGACAAGGCGGCGGGCCTTGCGTGGCACGTCACGCGCCTCGGCTGCCGTGCAGAATATCTCTTCAGGGCCGCGCCGCCGCGCAATGGCGGAGAAGCACAAGCGGCCGGTGACGCCGAACTTGACCGCTTCATGCACCTCTACGCCTTGAACCGCCGCATCGTGTTGACGCCTTTCCATATGATGGCCTTGATGTCGCCCGCCACGACCGCCGACGACGTCGACGAGCACACGCGCGTCTTCGAGTCGGCGATCGCGGAACTTGTGGCACAATGACGGGCGAAATAACACCGGCATGATGACCGTTGATGCCGTCGGCCTCGAAGAACGCGCCGCGGACCTGGCCAAGCGAAGCATCAAAAAGCATGCGAAGATCCAAGGTCTGCGCATTGCGATCGGCTGCATCGACCTCACGACGCTCGAGGGCAAGGACACGCCAGGACGCGTCGCACAGCTCTGCCGCAAGGCCCTGACGCCGGACGCGCGGGATCTCTCGCTGCCGCACGTCGCAGCCGTCTGCGTCTACCCATCACTCGTCGGCACAGCGAAAAAAGCTTTGCAAGGCGCAGAGGTCAAGGTGGCTTCCGTCGCGACCGCCTTCCCATCGGGGCAATCCAGCATCGCGGTCAAGCTCGAAGAGACGAAAGAAGCGGTCGCCGACGGCGCCGACGAGATCGACATGGTGATCGACCGCGGCGCATTTCATGCCGGCCGCTATCGCGACGTCCGCAGCGAGATCGAAGACGTGAAACGCGCGTGCGGGCCCGCGGCGCTCAAGGTCATTCTCGAAACTGGCGAACTCGGGACCTACGACAACGTCAGACGGGCTTCCGAGCTGGCGATGGAAGCTGGCGCGGACTTCATCAAGACGTCCACCGGCAAAATCGCACCGGCCGCGACGCTGCCGGTGGCGCTCGTCATGCTGCACGCGGCGCGCGACTTCGAGCGGCGCACCGGCCGGCGCGTCGGCGTGAAAGTCGCGGGCGGCATCCGCACGGCAAAGCAGGCGCTGCAATATCTGGTGATCGTCAAGGAGACATGCGGCGACGACTGGCTCTCTCCGGCGTGGTTTCGCATCGGCGCCAGTTCTTTGCTCAACGACATCCTCATGCAGCTTTGGAAGGAACGCACGGGCGCGTATCAATCAGATGAATACTTCACAAAAGACTAGAGGCCGCAAGACTTGACGCAAGCGAGGAAGACCAAAACGGCGATCCGTCCGGCGAATGGCAGGCTTGCGATGACCGCGCCTTCGGACCTCGCGCGCCTCGACGCGTGGGAATATGCACCGGCCCCGGAAGCGCGCGATTACCTTGCGATTAAGCCCCGCTACGAGCTCTTCGTCGGCGGGCGATGGCAGAAGCCCAAAAGCGGCCGCCACTTCGCCACCATCAATCCCGCGACCGAAGAGACGCTCGCCGAAGTCGCTCAGGCGGACGCGGCCGATGTCGATCGCGCGGTTGCCGCCGCTCGAACGGCATACGAGAAATACTGGCGACGCTGCCCGCCCGCGCATCGTGCAAAATACCTCTTCCGCATCGCCCGTGCTATCGCAGAACGCAGTCGCGAACTCGCCGTCTTGGAATCAGTCGACGGCGGCAAGCCGATCAAAGAGGCGCGCGATTTTGACGTGCCCCTTGCCGCGCAGCATTTCTTCTATTATGCCGGCTGGGCGGATAAACTCGAGTGGGCGTTTCCAAACACAAATCCGAGGCCGCTCGGCGTCGCCGCCCAGATCATCCCGTGGAATTTTCCGCTGCTCATGGCCGCATGGAAGATCGCGCCGGCGCTGGCGTGCGGCAACACCGTCGTGCTCAAACCCGCGGAGACCACGCCGCTCACGGCGCTCAGACTGGCGGAGATCATCGAGCAAGCCGATCTTCCACCGGGCGTCGTGAACATCATCACCGGTGCGGGCGCCACGGGCGCGGCGCTCGCGGGCCATCGCGGCGTGGACAAAGTGGCGTTCACCGGCTCGACGGAAGTGGGCAAAGAGATCGCCCGCGCGTGCGCGGGCACAGGCAAGCGGCTCACGCTCGAACTCGGGGGCAAAGCGGCGAACATCGTCTTCGATGACGCGCCGCTCGAACAAGCAGTCGAGGGTATCGTCAACGGCATATTTTTCAACCAAGGCCACGTCTGCTGCGCTGGATCGCGCCTGCTCGTACAAGAATCCGTCCACGATGTCGTGGCCGAATTGCTCCACCGGCGAATGCAGACGCTGCGCGTCGGTGATCCGCTCGACAAGAACACCGACATCGGCGCGATCAATTCCGCCGCTCAGCTCTCGAAGATCGAAGAGCTCGTGCGATCAGGAGACGACGACGGCTGCTCGCGCTTTCAGACAGAATGCGACTTGCCGGCGCGCGGCTTCTGGTATCGGCCCACGTTTTTCACCGGCGTCTCGATGTCGCACCGCATCGCGCAGGAGGAGATTTTCGGCCCAGTGCTCTCCGTGCTGACATTCCGCACGCCCGACGAAGCGGTGGAGAAGGCGAACAACACCCCGTACGGACTTTCCGCAGGCGTGTGGACGGACAAGGGGAGCAAGAACTTCAAGATCGCGTCGCAGCTGCGGGCGGGCGTGGTCTGGTCGAACACGTTCAACAAGTTCGACCCGTCGTCACCGTTCGGGGGCTATCGCGAGAGCGGCTTCGGGCGCGAAGGCGGGATACACGGTCTGCTTCCCTATATCGAGGCGAGACCATGACGTCGCGCGTCGCTGTCCGCAAGACGCTCAAGCTCTACATCGCCGGCGCGTTCGTGCGCTCGGAGTCGGGTCGAACGATCGCCGTTCGGGGCGCTGATGAATCCGTCAATGTCGCGCTCGCGAGCCGCAAGGACGTGCGGGATGCCGTTCGGGCGGCGCGCGGTGCATGGCCAGCCTGGCGCGACCGCAGCGCTTACAATCGCGGGCAGATCCTCTACCGGTTGGCTGAGATGATGGAATCGCGCCGGGCTCAGTTGATCGACGCATGCCGCGCGGCCGGATTGACCGCGCGCGTCTCTGAGAAGGATGTAGACGAGGCGATCGACGCGACGTGCTGGTACGCCGGTCTCAGTGACAAAATCGAGCAGATCTTTTCGACAAAAAACCCGGTGAGCGGCCCGCATTTCAATGTCAGCACGCCCGAGTCTACGGGTGTTGTCGGCGTCGTCGCTCCCAACGCGCGCGGCATCGCGGGGCTGATCGCCGCGGTCGTACCACCGCTCTGCGGCGGTAACGCGGTGGTATGCCTAGCGTCAGACGCCGACCCGTTCGGCGCGGTCGCGCTGGCTGAATCGGCCGCGACGTCCGATTTTCCCGCGGGCGTCCTCAACATACTGACCGGCAGGCGATCTGCGACCGCACCGCATCTCGCTGCGCACATGGACGTCAACGCACTCGGCCTTTGGGACTGCGCGTCGCAAGAGCGCCGGGAATTGGACATCGCAGCCAGCGCGAACGTGAAGCGAGTCGCGGGCTACGGCGCAGCCGATCGATCGGTCGCGCAGATGCGCAACCCATATCATGTCGTCGATTTTCTCGAGATCAAGACGACATGGCATCCGGCCGGACTGTAGGGCGTCTCGCGCGGCGCGCCGAAACGGCGCATACGCGGTGAGTGTAGCTCATTTGGTTAGAGCGCCGGTCTGTGGCACCGGAGGTAGGGGGTTCAACTCCCCTCACTCACCCCACGCGCTTGCTGCTGCCCTCACGGCGATCGCCTCGTCGAGCCCCGTTAGCTCAACGGTAGAGCATCCGGCTTTTAACCGGGTGGTTCCGAGTTCGAATCTCGGGCGGGGCACATTCACTTGTCATGGCGACCTGATTTCGATATAATCTTTCGCGCATGCGTCGTTAGCTCAATTGGTAGAGCAGCAGACTCTTAATCTGTTGGTTGGGGGTTCGATTCCCTCACGACGCACCATCGCACAAACGGTTCGACCCGCATCACATCACGCGTCGGCCGTCGGAGGCGGAAGGACTCCCGCCCCGCCCGCGAAAACGCGCAATCGTCATGGATCGTAGAGGACTCGGACTGCTCGGCGCGTTCGCTCTGGGCGCTGCCGCGGGCGTCATCGCTTCCCCACCTTCGGCACGTTTCGCACTGACGGTACGCGTCCGCGAGCGCAGCGCGCAGCTGATCGATCTCGCCCGCGAGCGAATGGCGAATTGGGCCGCGGCCTATCCAGACCTGTTCGATTCGATCGCAGACATGAGCACTGCGCTGCTGCAGGCGATCCGCATGCCGTGGAGCGACAGCCCGACCGAGCGCTTGAAGTCCGCGTTCGCAGCGCACGTCTCACTCAGCCAGCGCGCGATTTGGGTGGACGCGTTCGGCTCCACGCTCTTGCTGCATGGTCTCGTCGAAGACGATGAGGAATGGCGGCACGCCGATATGCTCGCGCGCCAGATGTCGCCCGACGGATCCGTCCGCAATCTGCTGCAAGTCCGGCGCGCAGCGGAAACCGAATAGTGCGGGGTCTGCGGCTCCGCTACCGACGCGACATCGACTGCACGGGATTGGAATGCCACATCCGCTTAGCAGGCGAAGGCGAGACGTCGGATGCGGTAAACCCGGACGGCAGCGCCGTCGCGACGCCCGGTTTCAACTTTCAAAATTCGAGCTTCGAGCTGACCTGTGCGTCCGGTCACCAGACGATCGTCTATTTTCCAAAGGACGTGATGTTGCTCAAGAGCGTCGCCGACAGCGGAGATAAGACCGGTCCGCCAGCGGTCTTGCGGCACTAACCGCGGCTTCTTTTTGTTTGGGCACGTGGCGAAATTGGCAGACGCGCCGGATTTAGGTTCCGGTGGGGCGACCCGTGAAGGTTCGAGTCCTTTCGTGCCCAGCAGTCATGACGACGTCAATGCGAATGCGGGGGCGCCGGCGGTCCTATCTCTCGAACTCGCACGACGGTGATCCAGAGAAACGTCGAAAGAAAGATGACGCCGCCCACTATCAGCACCGTCGCGACTAGCGCGGTATCCGTCATGAGCCGTGGATTCCTACTTCGCGGAATCATTCCCCGCAAGGAAATCCTCCTCGCTCGCCTAACCTGCAAACCGGTCAGAAAACGTCGGCGAAAGCCGACGTTTCCGCGCGACGCGCGGAAGTAGCTCAGTGGTAGAGCATCGCCTTGCCAAGGCGAGGGTCGCGAGTTCGAATCTCGTCTTCCGCTCCAGCACCGAAACGTTTCACTCGCGATCCGTCATGACAACGGCCGCGTTTCATATGCCAGGATAGCCTGCAAAAGCGCACGAAGGCCGCCTGCCCGCATCTTCGGAGGTTGGTCCGCACTTTTCGTGAGCGCTACGCTTCGCAAACTCGAACCCACGATCGTCGAACTCGATATCGCGGTATCCGAAACGGATTTCGACGCTGCGCGCCAGCGCGCGTTTCAGAAGCTCCTGAAGAACTATCGCGTGCCGGGATTCCGCCCGGGAAAGATCCCGCGCGGAATATTCGAGCGTCACATCGGCGCGGAGACGATCGAGCATCAGGCGGTCGAGGATGTCGTGCCCGATGCCTACACGCGAGCGCTCAAAGAGCACAACCTCGTGCCGGTGGAGCATCCGCACTTCGATCTTGAAAAGGTCGACGAAGGCAAGAGTCTGCGCATCAAGGCGGTGGTGGCAGTGCGGCCGGAGATCGCGCTCGCCGATCACAAAGGCATCACAGTCGAGCGGCCGGCGATCGCGGTCACCGACGACGAGGTGGAGCGCAGCCTGCAGGCGTTGCGTCGCCGCGCCTCTCAACTTCAACCAGTCTTGGACCGGGGTGTCGCCAACGGCGACGTCGTGACGCTCGACTACGAAGGCTCGATCGACGGCGAACCATTCAATGGCGGCTCGGCAAAGGACCACACGACAGAAGTGGCGCCGGAAAAGTTCGTTCCAGGATTCATGGAACAACTGATCGGCGCGCGGCCCGGCGAAAAGCGCTCGGTCACAGTGAGCTTTCCGCCCGACTATCATGCCGAACACCTGCGGGGCAAGGAAGCGACCTTCGAGGTCTCCATCCGCGCGCTTCAGACGCCGGTGCTTCCCGAGCTGGACGATAATTTTGTCGCGGCGGTCTCGGATGCGCAGACGCTCGACGCTTTGCGCGAGGACATCCGCAAACGGCTGCTCGCGGCCGCCGAGGCACGCGCTCGCGAACAGGTCCAGCGCTCGCTGCTCGATCGCCTCGTCGCGATGCACGACTTCCCGCTTCCCGCCGTCCTCGTGAACAATGAGATCGACAGTCTCGTCGCGGATGCGAAGGGCTACATGCAGCGCATCGGCCGGCCGTGGGAAGAATACTTGGCAGCCAAGGAAGTCGACGAAGAGGGCTTGCGCACGGAGTATAAGGTAGAGGCCGAACGCCGCGTGCGAACTTCGCTGCTGCTCGAAGAGATCGCAAAAGCGGAAGCGATCGAAGTGACGACGAGCGATCTCGAGGCCGAGCTTGCGCAGCTCGCGCGTTCGTATGGCCTGTCGCGCGATTCGCTACTGCAAATGATCCGCAAGAACACCGGCTTCGGGCCGCTTATCGATTCCGTGCGCAAGCAGAAGACCATCGATCATCTGGTCGCGCAAGCTACGATCGTCGACGCCCCGGCCGCCATGGCGGGACGATAGGAGACGCTGAGAAATGGGACATCTGGTGCCGATGGTCGTCGAGCAGACGGCGCGCGGCGAACGAGCCTTCGATATCTACTCACGGCTGCTGAAGGAGCGGATCATATTCGTCGGCTCCCAGATCGACGATAGCCTCGCCAATCTCATCATCGCACAACTTCTATTCCTCGAAAAAGAAGATGCCGATAAAGATATCGAGATGTACATCAATAGTCCCGGCGGGAGTGTGACCGCCGGCCTTGCCATCTACGACGCGATGCAGCTCGTCAAACCCGATGTGGCCACGCTCGTCGCCGGCATGGCGGCAAGCGCGGCTTCCATCCTGCTGACGGGCGGCACCAAAGGCAAGCGCGCCGCGCTTCCAAACTCGAAGGTCCTCATCCACCAGCCATGGATCTCGCAGATCGGCGGCCAGGCGACGGATATAGAGATATATGCACGTGATCTCACCGCCACCCGACGCCGATTAGCGGAGATCTATGTGGCTACCACGGGGCAGCCGATCGACCGAATCGAACGCGATATGGAGCGAGATTACCACTTGACCGCCGAGGAAGCAGTGGACTACGGCCTCGTGGATTCGGTCATGAGCCGGCAGTCGCGCGAGACCCTAACGTCGAAGCCCACGGCCACCTAGGGAAGCGAGGCGGCGTTGTTTCGGTTCGGGGACGAAAAAGGTCAGCTCAAGTGCAGCTTCTGCGGCAAGTCGCAGGAGCAAGTGCGCAAGCTCATCGCGGGCCCCGGCGTGTACATCTGCGACGAGTGCATAGAGCTCTGCAACGAGATCATCGAGGAAGAGCTCTACAAAAACGTCGATGAGAATCTTCGGCTGCGGAATATTCCCAAGCCGAAAGAGATCAACCACATCCTCAATCAGTACGTGATCGGCCAGGACCGGGCGAAGAAGAGCCTAGCGGTCGCCGTCTATAATCACTACAAACGGGTGAACTCCACGCAAAGCGGCTCGGACGACGTCGAACTGCACAAGAGCAATATTCTGCTCGTCGGCCCGACCGGATCCGGCAAGACGTACCTTGCGCAGACGCTCGCGAAGATCTTGGACGTGCCGCTCGCCATGGCCGATGCCACGTCGTTGACCGAAGCGGGCTACGTCGGCGAAGACGTCGAGAATATTCTTCTGAAGCTCATTCAAGCCGCGGACTACGACGTCAAGCGCGCGGAAAAGGGCATCGTCTACATCGACGAGATCGACAAGATCGCGCGCAAGAGCGAAAACCCATCCATCACGCGCGACGTATCAGGCGAGGGCGTGCAGCAGGCGCTGCTCAAGATCTTAGAAGGCACGACCGCGAACGTGCCGCCTCAAGGCGGGCGCAAGCATCCGCATCAAGAGTTCATACAGATAGACACCACGAACGTCTTGTTCATCTGCGGCGGCGCTTTTGACGGCCTCGAGCGCATCGTCGACAGCAGAGTATCGGATCAGAGCTTGGGCTTCCGGGCCGTCCCCGAAAGCAAGTCCGAGAAACGGACTGGCCGGCTGCTGCAGCAGATGATGCCCGAAGATCTGCTCAAGTTCGGCCTGATCCCCGAGTTCATCGGTCGTCTGCCGATCATGGTGACGTTGGATCCGCTGGACGACCTAGCGCTGCGCCGTATTCTCACCGAACCGCGCAACGCTCTTGTCCGCCAGTACCAGAAGATATTCGCGATGGACGGCATCGAGCTGAGCTTCACAAAAGAAGCGCTCGCGGCGATCGCTCAGCGCGCTCAGACGCGCAAGACCGGAGCGCGCGGGTTGCGTTCGATCATAGAAGAAGTGATGCTGGACGTGATGTACGATCTGCCGTCGCTGACGAACGTCAAGAAGTGCGTCATCAATAAAGAAGTGATCGACGGCCAACAGCAACCGGTGCTCATCCCCGGCCCTGCCACGAAGGACGTCCCCGCTTAGCCTCTTGCTTCGGCTTTACCCCGAAGGGGCCGACGCTAAGTCGGCCCATCGTATATCATGGCATCGCCGGCGACGTCGCGGCCGCGGAATAGAAGAAAGGGGCCGGCGTAAGCCGGCCCCTTCGTCTGGCAGAGCACCGATCAGAACGCGCCGACTCCGTGCGGAGTTCCGTTTCCGGTCGGCCCGTCGTAGCCGATTTCACCGGTGCACAGATACGCGGGTGAACACGATCCGTTGTTGCCCTTGGTGATATCGTACAGATTGGTCGATGCCACCTTATAGCTCTCCGAGCCGTAGGTGAGCGTGGCGCCGTTGCCGGCGAGTGCGTAGACCGACGCGATGATCGGGCTTGCGACGCTCGTGCCGCCTTCGGCTGTGAACGTGTTGTGGTACACGATCACCACGCCAGGATTCGGATCGGCTTGCGCCGAGACGTCGGCGATCGTGCGCCGCGAACAGCCGGTGTCCTTCTGCCACGTCGGCTTTGTGATGAACGCGCTGCAGCCGCTTCCCGCTCCCGGCCACACCACTTCCGTCCATTTGCGCGCATTGGTCGCTTTGTGGAGCGACGTGCCGCCGACCGCAGTGACGTATTGCGACGCTGCCGGGAATTGGGGTCCCGAACCGAATGCGCCGTCACCCGAACTGACGGTGATCATGATGCCCTTGTGCTTGTAGTGGCTTTGATCGGTCTGTTCGCCGCTGTACTCGCCGCCGCCGTAGCTATTGCTGATCTCGGTCGCCTTCAGCTTCGCGGCTTCGTCGACGGTTGCCGCCAAGTTCGCAAACGAGTTATCATTGGATTCCATCAGGATGATGTGGCATTTCGGGCAGATCGCCGAAACCATGTCCACGTCGAGGGAGATCTCGATGTCCCAGCCCGCGTTGACCGGCGGATACGGACCAGGCTGACCGAGCTGGTTCAGTTTCCGGAAGCAGCCGTTCGCGGTCGAGCAAACCGTCTCGTTGAACGTCTTGCGGTACTTCGCAAGATCGCTTTCTGCAGTGGGATCGTCGAACGCATCCACGATCGCGACCGTCTGCCCAGTTCCCGCAGTCTTCGACGGAAGATTGTACGCGGCTTGGAGCTGTGACGGCACGTATGCGGTGAACGTCATATCCGGTTGGAATCCGATGTCCGTGCGCGTCATCGACATGCAGCGCGCGTATCCCGGGTCCACGGGTCCGCAGTTCTCCCGCACGTTGCCGGGACTGCCGGTATCGGCGATGGCTTGAGCCCCGCTACCGGGCGCGTGCATCTGCGGAATGGCGCTCGTCGCACCATGACCGCAAGCCGCCAAAAGAACCGGGAGCGCCAAAAGCGCGACCGGCCGAAGGAATCGATTCATCCAGGGCCTCCTCGATCGTTGCAAATATACGACACACAGATCTCACGGCGATGCGATCGGCGATGTCTGCGCTCGGACTTTGCCGACCCGTCCGCGGCGCGCCTCTATAAGCAGGGTCCTAATTTTCGGTCCCGGCCCATTCGCACCATGAAAATAGGGCGAGCCTTGGCCCGCCCTATCTCACCTGTCTCGGCCGCGAGTGTGCTAGAACGCCTCGTCGCCGTCCGGAGTTCCGTTTCCGGTCGGTCCGTCGTAGCCTTTTTCGCCATGACAGAGGTACGCCGGCGAGCAGCTTCCGTTGCTGCCCTTCGTGATGTCGAAGAGCGCGTTGAGATGGCTGTAGCTCTCCGAGCCGTAGTTCAACGTCGCGGCATTCCCCTCGAGCGCGTAGACCGAGGCGATGATCGGGCTCGCAACACTTGTACCGCCGACACTGTAGAAGCCGCCTCGGTAGACGATTACCACGCCGGGGTTCGGATCGGCGTCGGCTGAGACATCGGCGACCGTGCGCCGGGAGCAGCCGGTGTCCTTTTGCCACGTCGGCTTCGTGACGAATGCGCTGCATCCGCTGCCCGCGCCGGACCAGACGACTTCCGCCCAGCCGCGCTTGTTCGTGGAATGCGTGAGCGTCGTTCCGCCGACCGCGGTGACGTACTGCGAAGCTGCCGGGAACTGCACGCCGTAGCCGTTATCGCCCGAGCTCGCCGTGATCATGGCACCCGGATGGTTGTAGTGTTTCTGGTCGGTCGTCTCGCCGCTGTACTCGCCGCCGCCGTAGCTATTGCTGATCGCATTCGCCTTGAGCTTGAATGCTTCATCGACGGTCGCCGCGAGATTGGCGAACGAATTGTCGTTCGCTTCCATGAGAATGATGTGGCATTTGGGGCAGATCGCCGAGACCATATCCACGTCGAGTGAGATTTCTACGGCCCAATCCTGCCTCGTTGGGTACGGGCCGGGTTTGCCTTGCTGGTTGAGTTTTTGGAAGCACTTCCCGGTGCCCGTGCAAGCCGGGAGTCCGTAGAACGATCGGTACTTGCTGAGGTCGGCCTGTGCGGTCGAATCATCGAAGGCGTCGACGATGGCGACCGTCTGCCCGGCCCCGAGCGTCGAGCTTGACAGTTTGTACGCCGATTGCAAATCCGGAGGGCCGTAAGACGTGAAGTCCGGCTCTGCGCCATTCATCGCGTTCGTGCGCAGCAGCGAGAAACAGCGCGCGAAGCCTGGAGCCACGGGGCCGCAGTTCTCGCGTACGTTCGACATCATATTGTAGCCTTGCACGCCGGCCGCGCCGGCGTTACCGGGCTGCGGCAATGCGCTCGAGACGCCATGACTGCCGCAAGCCGCTAAGAGAACGGGCAACGCCAAAAGCGCGACCGGACGAAGGAAACGTATCATCGGTGGCCTCCTCGGATGACGGCATGATGGGATAACGCGACGCGCCGGCGAGTCGAAGACCGCGGCGATATATCTGGATCAAATTCGCGTGGCTGACGGCAGCGCGCCTTTCGGCACCTAGTCCCAATTATGGTTCCAACTGTCCTGGCAAATCCGACAATGGTTGTGTTGTAGGCTAAAGGACTCACGTAGCACGGGCGCCCAAGCCGCGTCCGATGACCCTTCGGCCCACATTTTCCGACGTCATGGACGCAGCGCAACGCCTGAACGGCGTCGCCTGGCGGACGAGCGTGCTCTCGTCGCCTGCTCTCGATGCGGCCGCGGGCGCTGCCGTGTTCGTGAAATGCGAGAATTTCCAAAGCGTGGGCGCATTCAAGATACGCGGCGCGTACAACGCAATCGCCCAGCTGAGCGCTGGGGAGAAAAAGCGCGGCGTCGTCGCGTTCTCGTCGGGAAATCACGCGCAAGGCGTTGCGCTGGCGGCGCAACTCCTCGGCATCGATGCGACGATCGTCATGCCCGCCGACGCGTCAAAGGTGAAGCTCGATGCGACGCGAGCATACGGCGCGCGTGTCGTCACCTACGACCAGGCGACCGAGAATCGAGAGTCGATCGCCGCGGCGATCGTTGAAAAAAGCGGCGCGGCATTGATACCGCCGTACGATCACCTCGACGTGATCGCCGGACAGGGGACGGCGGCGCTTGAACTGTGTCAGGATGTGCTCGATCTCGACGCCGTGGTCACACCCGTCGGCGGAGGCGGACTGCTTGCCGGCACTGCAACGGCGGTCAAGGGTCTGCAGCCGAACTGCGCGGTCTACGGCGTGGAGCCCGAAGCAGGCAATGATTGGTGGCTCTCATGGCGCGAGGGGCGGCGCGTTGAGATCGCGCCGCCGAACACGATCGCGGAGGGCGTGCGGGTGACCATGCCCGGTCAATTGACCTGGGAGATCGCGCGCGAGCGGGCCGACGGCATCGTCTTGGTCAGCGATAAAGAGATCCGTAGCGCGATGCGATTTGCCGCCACGCACTTGAAAGTCGTCACCGAACCGGCCGGCGCGACGGTCATCGCCGCAGCCATGTATCGCCGTCTGCCGAAGAAGTGCGCGCGGATCGGACTTATCGTCAGCGGCGGCAACGTGGACATGCCGACGTTCGCGGCCCTTTGCGCAGAAGATGATTGAAGGCGCCGGCGCGCCACAAAAGCGCGCCCGCCGTCGGACGCGGCTGAGTTTGAACGGGCAGGGTGCGCGCCTGAACGCCCGAACGAATCGAGCGTGACGCGCACTTCAGAACCCATGCTCGAAAAGTACGATCCGCAGGCTATCGAGTCCGCGTGGTACCGACGCTGGGAAGAAGCGGGACTTTTCCACGTCGAGCCCGACACGAGCAAGCCGCCGTTCGTCATCGCCATGCCGCCGCCCAACGTCACCGGCCGAGCTCACATGGGCCACGGCTCGACGTACACCCCGATGGATATCCTGACGCGCTATCACACGATGCGCGGTTACAATGCCGTCTGGCTCCCGGGTCAAGACCATGCCGCGATCGCGACCCAGAACGTGCTCGAGCGCGAACTTGCGAAGCAAGGCATGACGCGCTTCGATCTCGGGCGCGAACGCTTCGTGGAGTATTTTTGGCGCTGGCGGGTCGAGTACGGCAACATCCTCTACCAACAGTTCCGCGCGCTGGGCTTCGGACCAGACTGGCAGCGCGATCGCTTCACGCTCGACGAAGGGTTGAGCCGCGCCGTCGTCCGGGTCTTCATCTCGCTGTACGAAGAGGGTTTGATCTACCGCGGAACGCGTCTGGTCAACTGGTGTCCGCGTTGCGGCTCGACGCTGTCAGACTCCGAAGTCGAGCATGAGGATCGGCCCGGAACGCTATACCGCGTGCGCTATGCCGGCGCCGACGGCGGCGACGGAATCGTGATCGCGACGACGCGGCCGGAAACCATCTTCGCCGACGTCGCGGTGGCGGTCCATCCGGACGACGACCGCTACAAGCACCTGATCGGCACAACCGTCACCCGGCCGCTCTCACCGGGTCCGATACCCGTGATCGCTGATCCGGCGGTCGAGCCCGGGTTTGGCACCGGCGCGCTCAAGATAACGCCGGCGCACGACCAGACCGACTACGAGATCGGCGAGCGGCATCGGTTAGGCTCGCCGTCTGTCATCGGCACGGACGGTAGACTTGCAGGTCCGGTCGAGCCGGAATTCGCCGGCATGGACCGCTTCGAAGCGCGCGAGCTCGCGGTCGAGCGTCTGCGCGAACGCGGCGTGCTGGTCGGGCTCGATCCGCACGAGACAAGCGTCGGTCTCTGTTACCGCTGCGACACACCGATCGAGCCGCTTCTTTCGCTGCAATGGTTCCTGCGCATGCAGTCGCTCGCCGCTGCCGCGCTTGAGGCGTCGCGCTCGGGCCGCGTCCGCTTTCCGCAGGAGCGATTCGGCCGGAGCTACATCGAATGGCTCGAGAAGATCCGTGACTGGAACATCTCGCGTCAGCTCTGGATAGGGCACCGCTTGCCTGTCTGGTACTGCTCGGAAGACCACGCCAACGTGGGCGAAACCGCGCCGCCGAAGTGCACGACGTGCGGCCGGCTCGAACTTCGACAGGACGATGACACGCTCGACACGTGGTTCTCAAGCGCGCTCTGGCCGTTCTCCATCCTGGGATGGCCGGACAAGACTAAAGAGTTGGCGGCATGGTACCCGACGCAAGTCCTCTTGACCGCGCGCGAGATCCTGTTCCTTTGGGTCGCGCGCATGGTGATGATGGGACTGCATTTTCTCGGGCGCGAGCCGTTCGCCACGGTGTTCGTGACGCCGCTGATCATGGACGAGCAGGGACGCAAGATGAGCAAGTCGCTGGGCAACTCGCTCGATCCCATGGATCTCGTGCGCGACTTCGGCGCCGATGCCACGCGCTTCGGCATCGTCTCGCACATGCATTCGGCTCAAGACGTCCGCTTTTCCGTCGCCAAATGCGACGATGCACGCCGTTTCTGCAATAAGCTCTGGCAGGCGGTCCGATTCGCACTGCAGCGGTTCCCCGAACTGGGGGCGGACCAGCCGGTCCTCGCGTTGCCGGCGAAAGAGGCGCTGACGCTGGCCGATCGCGCCGTGCTCGACGGCCTTGCGAACGTCACCGCCCGCGTCACCGAAGCGCTTGAGATCTTCGATTTTTCACAGGCCGCGGAGTCGCTCTACGCGTTTGTTTGGAACACCGTCTGCGATGTCTACATCGAAATCGCCAAAGACAAGGCAGAATCACGCGCCGCCGTGCTCGGGCACGTGCTGCGGACGTCGCTTCAGCTGCTCCATCCTTTGATGCCGTTCGTCACCGAGGAGCTCTGGCAGAGACTCAGCCACGACCGTGAATTCATCGGCCGCAGCGCGTGGCCCGACGACGCAAACGCTTGGCGCGACGCCGATGCGTCGGCCGCGATGATGCGCGTGCTCGGGTTCGTGGAGACCGTGCTCGCGCTTCGCGCGATTCCGAAGATGCCCTATCGCGAATTGAGCGACATCCATGTGACCGAGGCGGAGCCTTCACTGGCCGCCCTCTTGCAGGAGCAGCACGGCGTGCTCGAACGGCTCGCTCGTATCGGGCGGCTGCGTTTCGACTCGCCGCCGCGATCGGCGCTCACCCGGCGATATGGCGGCGCAAATGTCTTCTTGCCGGTTGATAATGCGTTCGTCGAACGCGAACGCGTTGCCTTAGCGAAGGAGATCGAGAAATCGGAGACTGAGATCGCCGCGATAGAACGCAAGCTCGCTTCGTCCGGCTTCGTCGCAAAGGCACCGCCTGACGTCGTCGACAAAGAGCGCACGCGGCTCGACGCGCTGCGAAGCGCGCGGACGAATGCCGCCGAGCGTCTCGCGGCTCTTTGATTCCGCGGGGATCGGGCAGGCGGCGCCTGCGCGGGAAGCGAATGAAAAAGTTCGACGACTCTGACATTTCATGACGGAAAGGGCCACAAACCGACCGTGGAAACGCGAACAGAAGCGGCGATGCGCGAGAAGCTCGTCGTTCTCGCGGCTCCTGCCGTTCAGCGCACGGTCGAGCGGCTCACGCATCAGATCCTAGAGCCCAACGGAGCGAGCGACCGGCTCGTGCTCGTCGGCATCCGGCGCGGCGGGGAGAATCTCACGCGACGGATCGTGGCCGAGATCAAAAAGCGGACGGGCATCACCGTCGCAGCCGGTTTTCTCAATATCAACCTCTATCGAGATGATGCCGCGCGCCCCGATCTCCCGGACAGCGACATACATGCCGACGTCAATGGCCGGGAGGTCGTCCTCGTCGACGACGTTCTCTTCACCGGGCGTACCGTGCGCGCTGCGCTCGACGCCCTGATCGACAGAGGGCGGCCCGATGCGATCCGGCTATGCGTCATGGCCGACCGCGGGATCCGCGACCTGCCGATCCAAGCCGACTACATCGGCCGCTTCGTTCCCACGTCGCGCGCCGAGCGAATCGTCGTGCACCTGAGGCCCGAACCCGACGAATCCGACCGCATCGTCATCTGCGAGCGCGCATGACCCGTAGCCGACACCTCCTCGATCTCGACGGTGCCGACCGTTCGACGATCGAGCGGTTCGTCGCGCGCGCGGCGGAATTCAAACGCGGCGTGCCAAGCGCTGCCCGTCTCCTTCACGGACGCATCGTGATCGGGATGTTCTTCGAAGCGAGCACGCGTACGGCGCTCTCTTTTGCGGCAGCCGCTTTTCGCCTCGGCGCGCACTGGCTCGATTTCAACACGGGAGCATCGTCGCTCGGCAAAGGCGAGTCGTTGGAAGATACCATGCGGACGGTGCGGGCGATCGGCGCGGATGCGATCGTCGTCCGGCATAGCGAGAGCGGTTTTCCGCACTCACTCGCACCCCATTTCGGCGGCTCGATCATCAACGCGGGCGATGGCTGTCACGCGCACCCGACGCAGGGTTTGCTCGATGCCCTGACGCTGCAGCAAGAATTCGGAACGCTGGACGGACGGCGGCTGACGATAAGCGGTGACATCAAGCACAGTCGAGTCGCACGGTCGTCAGGGCGCGCTGCTTCGCTGCTCGGGGCACAAGTGACGCTGTGCGGCCCGCCATCCTCATTGCCGCCGGACCGCCCGGCGTGGGGCTTCGCGGCGGCTGCGAGCGACCTCGACGCAGAGTTGCCGCATAGCGACGCGATCATGCTGCTGCGCGTGCAAAAAGAACGCATCGACGCTGCCGGTTCCGCACCATCATCGGATCTCTCCGGCGGCTTCGGCCTAGACGCCAAGCGCTATGCGCTGCTGCCGGCACACGCGATCATCATGCACCCCGGGCCCGTGAATCGCGGGGTCGAAATCGCTGCGTCGCTCGTGACCGATGCGCGAAGCCGCATCGAACGACAAGTGGAGAACGGCACGTTCATGCGGATGGCCGTGCTCGAAGCTTGCATCGGCGGCCAGTCGTGAAGCGCTCTGCCAACCGCGATTTCGTGGGAGCACGCGTCGTGGATCCGACACTCGACCTTGATGCCGTGCGGACGATCGTGGTGCGCAACGGGGTCATCGCCGCATTGCTCGACGACGCGCCGGCAGCAGCGGATCCCGAAGTCGAGCGGGTGGATTGTGCGGGTATGATCCTCTGCCCGGGCTTTATCGATCCCCACGTGCACTTGCGCGAGCCCGGCGATGCACACAAAGAGACGCTGGCGTCCGGCTTGTCGGCCGCGGCCGCCGGCGGATTCACTGCGGTCGCGGCCATGCCGAACACGCGGCCCGCGATCGATGACGCTGCTGCAGTGCGGCGCGTCGCGCGCGACGCGGCGGCCGCCGGCCGAGTGCGGACATACGTCATCGGCGCGGTCACGCGCGGCCGCAACGGAACGTCGATCGCAGAACTGCGTTCGATGGCGGATGCGGGCGCCGTCGCTTTCTCGGACGACGGTTCGAGCACGGCGTCGCTGAAAGCGCTGTACAATGCCGCCCTCTCGATCGCCGATCTGTCGCAGCCTTTTCTCTCCCACTGCGAAGACAGCTCGTTCAGCGACAGCCTCATGCACGAGGGCGCCATTTCGGATCTGCTCGGCGTGGCCGGATCGCCGTCGATCGCGGAGACGGCAATCGCCGCGCGCGACGCTCTCGTCGCGCGAGCCACGGGGAAAGCCTGGCACTTGTGCCACGTGAGCGCGGCGCAGACCATCGACGTCGTCCGCTGGGCGCGCGACCAAGGCGCGCGTCTCACTGCGGAAGTGACGCCGCATCATCTGCTCTGCACCGACGATTCGCTGCTCGGCTACGACGCACGTATGCGCGTCAACCCGCCGCTGCGCACGGCAGCCGACACGGCAGCGCTGCGCCGCGCCGTCGCCGACGGCATCATCACGATCTTCGCGTCGGACCATGCACCGCACGCGGCCGCAGAGAAGGAGCCGCCGCTCAGCCATGCCTGCGCCGGCTTCAGCGGGCTCGAAACGGCCGTCGGCGCAACGTTTCACGCATTGCCCGACGTCGCGCTCGCGACCATGGTAGCGAATTTTTCGACCAACGTCGCGGCGTTGCTCGGCGTGCCCGGGGGCACGCTCAAGGTGGGCGCTCCGGCTGACATCACCGGTCTCTATCTTGACAGGCCGTGGACGGTCGAACCGGAGCGCTTCAAGTCGCTCGGTCGGATCACGCCGTTCGCGGGGAAGAGATTCACCGTTCGGCCCGCGCTCGCAGTGGTCGGCGGGGAGATCGTAGCGTGAGCCGGCCGGCGATGCTGATTTTGGAAGACGGCGCGCGCTTCGACGGCACCGGTATCGGTCCCGACGGCTTGGCTGAGGGCGAAGCGGTGTTTTTCACCGGCATGACCGGCTACGAAGAAGCACTCACCGATCCGTCGTACAACGGCCAGCTGCTCGTGTTCTGCTATCCGCTCATCGGCAACTACGGCATCGATCCGTCCGTGCGCCAGCATCATCGCATCGTGGCGTCAGGTGCGATCTGCAAGCGCATCACGCGACATCCCAGTCACTGGCGCAGTTCCAGCTCGCTGCCGGACTGGCTTGAAGAATCAAATGTGCGCGCGATCGAAGGCATCGATACGCGCGCGCTCGTGACGCGGCTTCGAGAAGAAGGCACGATGCGCGCGATACTCGCCGTCGGGGAACACGCGATCGCGGCGGCGCCGGCGGCGCTCGACCGCTACCGCGCCAAAGCGCTTGGCACGCCCGAACTCGTGCGCGCGGTGTCGCCCCCGCAGACCGCGGGGCGCGGTGCGGGTCCGTTGCGGGTCGCGCTCTTGAACTGCGGATCCAAAGAGAACATCGCGGCCCTCACGGCAGCCGAAGGCGTCGAGGTGTTCGACATGCCGTTCACCGCGTCACTCGCGGACGTGCTCGCGCTTCGGCCCGACGGATTGCTCGTCAGCAACGGGCCGGGCGATCCAACCGAATTGACCGGCGTCGTCACAACGCTGCGCGCGGCGATCGAGCGTCGTGATCTGCCGACGTTCGGCATCTGCCTCGGTCATCAGCTCATCGCCCTTGCGCTCGGTGCGCGCACCTACAAGATGAAGTACGGTCACCGCGGCGCCAATCAGCCGGTGCAAGACGTGCGCAGCGGTGAGGTCATGATCACTGCGCAGAACCACGGCTATGCGGTTGACGCAAGCACGCTGCCGCCCGACGTCGAAGAGACGATGGTCAATCTCAACGACGGATCGAACGAAGGCCTCCGGCACCGCACGCTTCCCGTGGAATCGGTGCAGTTCCATCCCGAAGCATCGCCTGGACCGCTCGACGCGCGAGCCTTTTTCCGGCGATTCGTCGACGTCATGCGCCGTGGCTGACACGATGGAGCGCCCCGCAGACTTCCCCGCCTGCGTACTCGTCATCGGATCCGGTCCGATCGTGATCGGACAGGCCGCGGAGTTCGACTATGCAGGCGTACAAGCGTGCCGAGCCCTGCGCGAGGAAGGCTGTCGCGTCGTGCTCGTCAATTCGAATCCGGCGACGATCATGACCGATCCGGAAACCGCTGACGCGGTCTACCTCGAGCCGTTGACGCCCGCGTACGTCGAAGCGATCATCGCGCGCGAGCGCCCGGACGCGATGCTCGCGACGCTCGGCGGTCAGACCGGGTTGAATCTTGCGATCGCGCTTGCCGAGCGTGGCGTGCTGGAACGCCACGGCGTGCGGCTGCTGGGCACACCGCTCCGAACCATCCGTCTGGCCGAAGACCGGCACCTCTTCAAACAAGCGATGCAGTCGATCGGGGAGCCGGTTCCCGCATCGGTCGTCGTGACGCGCGTGGAACAGGGCGTCCGGTTTGCCGACGAAGTCGGATATCCGCTGATCATTCGGCCGGCGTTCACGCTCGGCGGCACCGGCGGAGGCATCGCGTACGATCGCGAGCAGCTCGTCGCGCTGCTCGCGTCGGGCATGAACGCGAGCATCATCCACCAAGTGCTGCTTGAGACGTCGCTGCTGGGCTGGAAAGAAGTCGAATACGAAGTGCTGCGCGACGGCGCCGATAACTGCGTCATCGTCTGCAACATGGAAAATCTGGACCCGGTCGGCGTCCATACGGGTGACTCGATCGTGATCGCGCCGTCGCAGACGCTCAGCGATCGCGATTATCATCGCCTGCGCACGGCCGCGATCAACATCATCCGTCATCTCGAAGTCGAAGGCGGCTGCAATATCCAGTTCGCGCTGGATCCGGCGTCGGACGCGTACCAGATCATCGAAGTCAACCCGCGCGTATCCCGGTCCTCGGCGCTTGCAAGCAAAGCGACCGGCTACCCGATCGCAAAGATCGCTGCGAAGATCGCGCTCGGCAAGCGTCTCTCGGATATCGCCAATCCGGTGACGGGCGTGACGAAGGCCGCATTCGAACCGACGCTTGACTACTGCGTGGTCAAGATACCGCGTTGGCCGTTCGACAAATTCCCCCTCGGCGATGCGCGGCTCTCCAGCCAGATGAAATCCACCGGCGAGGTGATGGCCATCGGCCGCACGCTCTCCCAAGCGCTGCTCAAGGCGGTGCGCGGAGCGGACACAGGGCGCGATGCGCTTACCGGCTGGACGTTCTCGCGCTGGAGCGACGACGAGCTCGACGATGTCCTGAGGGCGCCGACCCACGAGCGGCTCTTCGTCGTCGCGGAAGCGCTGCGGCGCGGGCGCAGCGTCGAAAACGTCGCGCGGCTCAGCACCATCGATCCGTTCTGGCTGTGGGAGATCGCGGAAATCGTCGAGATGGAAGAGCGCCTCCGCGCGCACGCTTCGGACGACGCGATCGTGGCCGCGAAGACGAAAGGCTTCGCGGAGACGACGATCGCGAGATTGTCGGGAACGCCGCGCGAGACGGTGCGAGAACTGTGCGCCGACCGCGCCGCCGACGTGTTCAAGATGGTGGATACGGCCGGTGCCGAGTTTCCCGCGCGCTCGCCGTACTATTACGCGAGCGTCGGTGAAGAAGACGAGCTGCGGATGCCGAGCGGACGGACAGTGGTCGTCGTCGGCAGCGGTCCGATCCGCATCGGGCAGGGCATCGAATTCGACTATTCGTGCGTTCACGCAGCCCAGGCGCTGCACGATGCGGGCGTCGCATCCGTCATGGTCAACAACAATCCGGAAACCGTCAGCACCGATTTTGACGTCTCCGATATCCTCGTCTTCGAACCGCCGTGCGTCGACGAGGTGGAGCGTGCGGTCCGCGCAACAAATGCAGAAGGCGTGCTGCTCGGCTTCGGCGGCCAGACACCGATCAATCTTGCCCGCGAGCTTGCCGCCCGCGGTGTCCGTTCGCTCGGCTCCGATCAACGCGTGCTCGACAAGGCAGAGGATCGCAAGAAATTCGATACCGTTCTCCAACGGCTTGGCGTTTCACGGCCGGCAGGCAGGACGGCGCTCTCGTTCCGGAAAGCGCGCGAGATCGCTCGCGAACTGGGTTTCCCGGTCATCGTGCGGCCGTCGTACGTCCTGGGCGGACGCGCGATGGAGATCGTGTACAACGAGGCGCAGCTCGCGTCGTATGCAGCAAGCGCGCCGCCGATCTTGCCGCATGCGCCGCTGCTCGTGGACAAATATCTTGCGGGTACTGAAGTCGAGACCGACGCCGTCTACGACGGCACATCGATCATCATTCCCGGGATCTTCGAACACGTCGAGCGCGCCGGCATCCATTCGGGCGATTCGATGGCGGTGTATCCTACGCAGAGCATCGGAGCGGGGATGGAGTCGCGCATCGCCGCGGTCACCGAGGCGCTCTGTGCCGAGCTCGGCATACGCGGTCTGATCAACGTCCAGTACATCATCCGCGACGGCGAGCTCTTCGTCATCGAAGCCAATCCGCGCGCGAGCCGGACGGTGCCGATCATCGCGAAGCTCACCGGCGTGCCGCTCGTGGCGGCAGCTGCGCGTGTCGCACTGGGAGAGCGTCTTGCCGACATGGGTCTGCCTCTCGGGCTGCTCCCGCGTCCGGATTTCGTCGCCGTGAAAGTCCCGGTGTTCTCGTTCGCCAAGCTGCGCCAAGTCGAGACGATGCTCGGGCCGGAGATGAAATCGACCGGCGAGGTGCTCGGCATCGACGACTCGTTCGCCGGTGCGTTGCTGCGCGGGCTCATCGGAGCGGGGATCCCGCCTCCGCCGCCGGGCGGCCGGATCTTGCTCTCGGTCTCCGACGCCGAGAAACATGCGGCTGCGTCCATCGCCGAAGCGTTCATCGAACTCGGCTACGAGATGTTCGCCACGCCGGGGACTTGGCAGCTGCTCTTCAATCGCAGCATACCTGCGACGCGGGTGAACAAGATCCCGGAGGGCTCGCCGCACGTCGTCGACCTCATCATGGCGAACGGGGTGGATCTCGTCATCAACGACGCCGCAGCGTCGTCGACGGCGCAGAGCGATGGATATCGGATCCGTCGAGCGGCCGTCGAGGTCGGCATCGCCTGCCTCACCTCGCTCGACACGGTGCGCGCACTGCTGCTCGCGCTCGAAGCGCGCAGCGATTCAAGCCCGTCGGTCCGGCCGCTCAACGATTTCGTCCGGCCATTGGCGTACGTGCGCTGAAACGCCATAGCCGCGAGACGGGGCTGACGACCTACAGTGACCGCTAAAACGACTTCTGCGATAGGGCGACGCATGCGCGCATATGTGTACGCCTGCGTCACGACGGCGATCGTTCTGCTCTTTGCGCTAGCCGAGTGGCTTTCAGAGCGGTTCGTCTCAGAGCACTCGAGGGCTGCGAGCCTCGCGCTTGAGATCGCTATCGTCGTCGCGGCCACGCTCCTCTTCCGCCCCCTGCATCAGCGCGTAGAGGCCGCGGTCGAAGCCGCATTCTATCGAAAGAAGCGGCTCGCGCTCGACGCCGTCTCAAAATTTCGGCGTGAGCTGACTTCGTTCAGCGACACCCAGCAGCTGCTGCGACGAGTCGTCGAAGCCATCGACCATTATTTGGAGGCGGACGCGTGCGCGGTGTATGTTCGGCGAGATGTCTTCCGCGCGGAGGCGTCGTCGTTCGAGAGACCGGCCGACGATGTCGCATTCGATGACCCGCTCGCGGTCCGAATGCGCTCCACCGGTGCACCAGCTCGGCCTGCATTGCTGAAATCGGCGGCCCGAGGCAGCCTCGCCTTCCCGATGACCGCGGCCGGCGATGCGGTCGGCTTTCTGCTTGTGGATTTCAAGCAGCATGACGACGACCCTGAGGCGATCCAGATGCTGAGCGGGCTTGCGCAAGACCTCGGCGTTGCGCTCACCGCACTCGATCCTTCGCTTCGCGCTCGCAAGCCGACCGTCCCCAATAACATTCCGGCCGATCTTGCCCCGCTGATAGGCCGCGCGCGCGAAGCGGCCGAGATCAAGGCCGCGGTGGCGCATGCAGGATTGGTGACGCTGACCGGCGCCGGGGGTGTGGGAAAAACGCATATCGCACTCCACTGCGCGGCGACGTCGATCGCGGAGCACGAGTACGGCGCCTGGTTTGTCACCCTTGCGCCGATCACTGACGGCAGCCTGGTCGCAGCCACGATCCTCGCTGCGCTGAGCGGAGCGGGCGCTGAAGGCGGCGGCGATCTCGCACAGTTGATCGGATTCCTGCGATCGCGCGACGCGCTCATCGTAGTGGACAACTGCGAACACGTCCTGGCTGCCGCGGCGGCGGTGATTGCTCAAATATGCGCTCACTGCCCGCACATCTCGATCGTGGCGACGAGCAGGGAGCTCTTGCATCTTCCGGGCGAGCAGGTCTACCGTCTTCCACCGCTTCGCGTCGATGCGGCGGCAGAGCTTTTCGCACGCCGCGCAAGCGCGGTCGCGGATGGTTTCGACGCCGAGACGGACGCGGCTATCGTGCGCGGCATCTGCGAACGATTGGATTGTGTTCCGTTGGCGATCGAACTGGCTGCCGCGCGCGTGCGAGCATTGAGCGTCCATGAGATCGCAGCGCGCCTGAACGAGCGCTTCAAACTGGTCGCGGACGCGCGGAGAACGGAATCGCCGCGGCGTCAAACGCTCGAGGGCACGATCCAATGGAGCTACGATCTGCTCGCGCCGGACGAGAAGGCGCTCTTGCGGTGCCTCGGTGTGTTTCGCGGTACGTTTTCGCTCGAAGCGGCTTCCACCGTCTACGGGCGTGACGGAGCAGCGAACGAGTATCGCGTGCTCGATCTGTTGACGTCGCTGGCGGACAAGTCACTGTTGACGGTGAGGTTGGCGCTTTCGACGCGCTACGGTCTGTTGGAGATGATCCGGGAATTCGCGGAGAACAGAGCAGCCGACGCGTCCGAAACGGCCGCGGCGGCGGCGCGCCACGCGATGTATTTCGCCGCAGTCGCTGCCGACGCGTATCGCGCGTTCGACACGCGGCCGCCCCCCGGTTGGCTCGAGAGTCTCACGCCCGACATCGATAATTTCCGAGCCGCGCTCGCGTGGACGCTCGACGGCCCAGGCGACCGGCACCTCGGGTCGCAGCTGGCCGCCGATTGCGGAGCGATATTCCTGCGCCTCGGACTATTAGGTGAGGGTTTGCACTGGTGTGAGCGCGCGCTCGATGTCACGGACATATCCCAAGCAACCGCCGGCCGGGTCGAATACATCGCATCGATGATGCACAACAATTCCCTCGCGCATGGGCGCGCGCTCGAAGCCGCGCAGCGTGCGGTGTCGCGTTACCGCGAATCGAGCGATGAGCGCGGCCTCATCCGGGCACTGTCGCAGACGGCCTATCAATTTGCAAGAGCTGCGCGATTCGACGAGGCGGCCGAACCGGCGGCCGAAGCCGTTCGACGTGCGCGCGAAGGCGGCGACGCGCATCTCCTCGTGGCGGTTCTCCGACGCTGCGCGGCGTCGCTGCCGCCCGAACAGATAGCCCGAGCTCGGCCGCTTTTCGACGAGGCGCTGAGCAACGCTCGGGAGACCAAACGCCCAGACGAGATCTGCCACGTTCTCCAATGGTGGGCGTCAAGTGAAGGGGCGGCGGGCTGTTACGACCGGGCCATGGAGCTGCTGAACGAGGCTTTGCCGTACGCCGACACGGACGTCCAAAAGTACATCGAAAGCGATCTCGCCTGTTGCGCGCTCGCGGCAGATGCGATAGAAATCGCCGAGCCGCATGCGCGGCGGGCATTGACGTTGGCTCTCGAATCGCAACACGCGGTCCTCATCGCACTCAGCATCGCACATTGCGCGCCGGGGCTTGCTGACAGACGCGAGGGCGCCGTGCTGTGGGGTTACGCGAACGCCCGTCTTGGCGAGCTGCAGTTCGAGCGCGACCGAGTGGAGACGATCGCGCTCCGAAATGCATCGCGAACAATCGAAGCCACGCTCGGAGCTTCCGTCATGGCCCTTTTGATTGAAGAAGGCTCGAAGTTGAGCCAGACGGATGCTCTGGCGCTCCTGCCCGCGCTTTCAGCAGTGAGGGTTGTTGAACGGTCTCATCAGATCCCCGGTGACGTCGGTGTCATGACACTGCTGGGTTAGTTTGAACGTCCCCGAGTCGCCGGCACATCCCGTGACCGCGACATAAGAACCGCTGAGGACGTTGGACGTCGGGTCGTACATCCCGGAGGTTCTAAAGGTGCACACCTGACCTGTGTTCGCCGGCGGAAAATCGATCACCATGGCGCCGCTCGTGGAATTCTGCGGCGTGATCGTCATGGACATATCGGCGATGATTGTCTGACCGGATTCCTTATCTCTGACCGCGCCGCCCGCATTCGTACCATGCTGCGCGAGCGTCGCCTTTGCGGACCCACTCCCGCCCTGCGCGTCGTGCATCGTTCCAATGTAATCGCCCGAGATGTTAGAGACTTGTTGCGACCATGCCGACGCCGCCTTGCGTGAATCCGCGCCGGCCGCTCCCGTCTGAAGCGGGGCGACCGATGCGTTGCAAGCGGTGAGCAGCAGACATCCCACCGTCGCGGCCGCGGCTGTCCTCATACGAACTCTACACGTCATACTTGATTCTCCCATCGCGCTGTGAAGCGAGTGCAGTCATACGCCGAGGAGGGCTGCCGCACATTCATCGCGCTATCGCGGATACAAGGGAAGCGAGCCCTGCAGAATTGCGCGCGCGATCGGCGCCGCAACGGCGCCGCCGTACCCCGCGTCCTCGATGATCACCGCCACGACCAGCCGCGGGGCTGAAGCGGGAGCAAAGCAGACAAACCAAGCGTCGGGCGGCGCACCATTGTGGGTCCCGGTGCCCGTCTTGCCGGCGACGGTGACGCCGGGAATGGCCGCAGCTGTGCCCGTGCCGTACGTGACGACTGCGATCATCATATCGCGGACGGATATCGCGGTATCCGCCGTCACCGCGCGGCCCCACTGCGCGGGAGGTACCCGCAGCGTCGGGCGGCCGGGCATGCGGATCTCTTTGACCAGGTTCGGCCGCATCATCGAACCGCGGTTGGCGATCGCCGCAGCCACAAGCGCCATCCGCAAGGGCGTGACGGTCAGGCCGCCCTGTCCAAAGGCCATCTGGGCGAGCTCCGAGTCGGAAATCGAGGCTTCAGGCGGAACGACATCTCGAGTCATCGGGACCGCCATCCCGGTCACGTCACCCACGTGAAAGCGCTGTAGGTAATAGTAGAAATTATCCGCGCCAAGCTTCACGCCGATCTGTGCGAAATCGACGTTGCTCGACAATGCGAACGCGCCGGTGACGTTTTGCGTGCCCGTGACTTCGTTCTGGTCGTTGTGCACGCGATAAGGGCCGATCTGGAAATAGCCGGGGTCGGAGAACGAATCGCTCGCGTCCACCGCGCCGTGATCGAGCGCGGCGCTCACCGTGACGATTTTGAACGTCGAACCCGGCGGATACAGTCCGTCGAGGGCGCGGTTGAGCAACGGAGCGTCCGATCGAGAGCGCAAACTGGCGAAGGCCTTGTCGATCTCATTCGGATCGAAGGTCGGCCGGTCGACCATCGCGAGGATGGCCCCGGTTCGAGGATCGAGGACGATCGCCGCGCCGCGGACGCCCTGCGGCATCGCCTCATCCGCCACCGCCGAGATGTCGCGCCGCAGCGTTAAGACGACGCTGCCGGCGGGCGATACGGCGACATCGGTGCGCCCAAACGAGCCGAGAACGTTTCGCGGTTCCTGCCCGGTCGGCGCGATCACGGGATCGAACGCCGCCTCGAGACCAGCTTCACCGTAAACGAGCGACGAGTAGCCGACGATTTGGGCGAGCGCGCTGCCGGCCGGGTAGACGCGCTTGCCGCCGCGCGACAGCGCTAGCGGCTGCCCGGTCGCATCGAGCAGCTCACCGCGCTGGGCGATATCGCGCGCGTGCCGCGGGTCGCCGGGATGCGTGGAAATGCTATCGCGCTCCGCGACCTGTACACGCGCCTCCTGCGCGGCGAGCAGTGCGAAGAGGAGCGCGAAGACCGCGGCAACGTTCAACAATCTGCGGCGCACTCCGGACGAAGTTGAAGCCGGTCGTCATCGCTTCCTGTAATCGATGGCGGACCATAAAGGTCCGCCCAACAAAAGGGCTCGGCCCAGGCAGCCGCGCGCGCCCCGTCGAACGGGCGATTCCGGGCATGATCTACAACAATCGGTACCGGGTCGATGCGGTCATCGGCGAAGGCGGCATGGCGGTCGTACATCGAGGTTACGATCTCTTGCTGCGGCGTCAAGTCGCGATAAAAGTGCTCCGTCCGCAATTCGCGGCGGACGACGAATTCGTGCAACGCTTCTACCAGGAAGCGCAGGCCGCCGCAAGACTCAGCCATCCCAAGATAGTCAACACGTATGACGTCGGTGAGAACGACGGCACGAACTATATCGTGCAGGAATACGTCGCCGGGGAAACCCTCGCCGAGCTGATCGCGCGCCAGGGAAGAATTCCTCAGACCGCCGCAGTCCGCTACGCGCAGCAGATCTGCCGAGCGCTCGCGGCAGCACATCGGGCCGATCTGCTGCATCGCGACATCAAGCCGTCCAACATTCTCGTCACGCCGGACGACGATGTGCGCGTTGCCGATTTCGGATTGGCGGGCGCTGCCGAGACTCGCGGCTCCGGCGCCGACGCGATCATGGGATCCGTTCCATATTGCGCGCCGGAAGTGCTGGCCGGCGACGCCGTGACCGAAGCGGCCGACTTATACAGCGTAGGCGTCGTGCTGTACGAGATGCTCACCGGCAACAAACCCTATGTCGGCGCGTCGCCGCAAGAAGTCGCAGCCCAGCAGTTGCGTGGACCGCAAGATCTCGACTTTCCGGACGATGTCTCACCGGCGTTGCGCGCGATGATCTTGAAACTGCTCGACCCATCTCCGAAAGAACGGTATCGCACGGCCGGCGAATGTTTGAGCGCGCTGCGCCGCGTGGCCCGCGGTGACGGCACCGCAGAGGATGATGAACCGGGACCCGATAGTCCGACCGCACTGCTGAGACGCCGCGCCGCGGCACGCAGGGCCGCTGCTGCCGCCGACGACGCCGCTCCCGCGCGTTGGAGCGGCCGCCGCCTTGCGCTCTTCGCATGCGGCGTCCTCGCAGTGGTCTTGATCGTCGCCGTCCTTTCCGCGGCATGGCGTTCGGGAGCGCAAGGGCTCCGCATGCCCGACGTCAGCGGAAAATCGGTGGTCGATGCGGTGGACGCGCTGCACCAATCGGGCGTCGACGACGTTGCCATCAAGCAGCAGCACGACCCGAAGACCGAGAGCGGATTGGTCGACGGCACCGATCCGGCGGCGGGCACCGCGCTGCAGCGCGGACAGAAGGTCACGCTCCTCGTGAGCGCCGGACCGCTCAGCGCGAAGGTTCCGGTCGTCACCGGAAAAGATGTGAAGACCGCGACTGCCGCACTCGCATCTGCCGGTTTTTCCGTCGTGGTCGGCACGCCGGTGCATTCCGACAACGTACCGGCCGGCAACATCGCGAAGACGAATCCGGCCGGCGGCGAACCGGCCGCCCAATCCGACGTCGTCGTGATCTTCCCGAGCTCGGGGCCGCAGACCATCAGCGTCCCCAACGTGGTGGCGCTGACCGATGACGTCGCGCGAACCATCCTCGCGAAAGCCGGTCTCACGCTCTCGATCAGCCAGGTCGTCGCGAGCGACAACATTCCCGCGCACGCGATCATCGATCAGGACCCAAGCGGCGGCACGCCGGCCAAACCGCATTCGGTCGTCACCGTCCGCATAAGCGGCGGGCCAAATGCCATCACGGTTCCGGACGTCGTAGGAGGCACGCTCGACGACGCGCGCCGCTCGCTTGCGCAAGCCGGCCTTTCGGTCGGCACGGTCGCAGATGCAATGGATTCCGGCACGACGCCGGGCACCGTCATCAGCCAGAACCCGGCGGCAAACACGCCGACCGCGCAAGGCGCCACGATCGACCTTGTCGTGGCCGTCGCAGTCATCGGCGGCCCGAGCGCGCAGCCAGGCGCGACGCCGTCAGCGGCGCCAAGCGCTGCACCGCAACCCGTACCGAATGTCGTCGGCATGACGCTCGACGCCGCACGAGCCGCGCTGCAAGCCGCCGGTTACGTGGTTCAGAACGTCACGGTGCAGCCCGGCAGTCCGCCGGACGCAAAAGTGATCGCCACGGATCCGCAAGCGGGCGCGACGCCGGCGGCCGGGTCAAACACGGTCACGATCACCCTCGGCCCGGGCAACTGACGTGTGGGAAGCACTCACCGCTATCGGCTCGATCTTGTCGGCCATCGTCATCGCGGTAACGGTCGTGATGGCCGCGCGCCAGGTTAAGATCACGACGGATCAGTTGGAGCAGACACGGCGAGCGACGCAATTCGAGGCTGTGCGCAGCGTCCTGCTCGAGATGGTCGATCCGAAATTCGTAGACGCCTACCGGTTCGTCATCCAAGAGCTCTCTGAGCGCTTGGAAGACGAGACATTCTACAGAGAAGTCGGGCAGATCGGCGTCGCCGACGACCGCGTGCACAAAGAGCTGTACATTTTGCGGTCGCTCGACAGAATCGGTACGTACGTCAAGTACGGCCTTGTCGACGGGCCGGTGATCTACGACAGTTACGCGCCGCGAATCATTTTGAGTTGGGAGCTGCTCGCGGAAGTCGTCGCAATTCATCGCAGGATTGCGAGCGTGCGTCTTTATCGAGCTGCAGAGTACTTGTATGGCGATAGCAAGCGCTGGGCAGAGTCGAATGAAGCCGGATCCGACGTCGTCGGGTCGGTTAAGAGGATGGCAGAGTTCGCTGCCGGGGCGTCAAGGTCGACCGCCCCAGGCGAATTATCGTGAGAATCCTCGGCGTCGATCCGAGCCTCTATGTCACGGGCTACGGAGTCATAGAAACGAACGGCGGCATCCTGCGGCTTCTGGAGGCGGGCGTGCTCGCGCCTGAAAGAGGTCAGACGCTCTCCGAACGGCTCGCCGACCTCCAGCGCGGCATTCTTGAGATCGTCACATCGTTCAAACCGGATGCTATGGTCGTCGAGCAAGTCTTCTCGCGCGGCGCATTTCCAAGGACCGCGCTTCTCATGGCGCATGCGCGCGGCGCGCTGGTCTGCTCGGCCGGACTCTGCGCGCTTCCGGTCTTCGACTACGCCGCGACGCATGTGAAAAAGGCGCTCGTGGGCCGAGGCGCAGCGACAAAAGAACAGGTCGCGGCGATGGTCGTGCATGCGCTCCGCCTAAAGAGCACTCCGTCTCCCGAAGACGTCACCGATGCTTTAGCGCTCGCGATCGCGCACTCGCGGCGCTGCGCGGCCGATCTCGCCCGGGGCGCCGCGGCTCGCTGATGTTCTCGCGAATCGAGGGCGCATTGCGTGAACGGCGCGCGAATGCCGTACTCGTAGAGACCGGCGGCCTCTGCTATGAGATCATGCTGCCCGGCTGCGTTGCCGATAAGATCGCCGGAGTGGCGCCGGGAGACCCGCTCGCCCTCGAAGTGTTTCCGTACATGCAGATCGACGGCAATCGCGGCACGCCCATCTACATCGGCTTTACGAATCCCGTCGAACGCGAATTCTTCGAAGCACTGCTGACGGTCGCGAGCATCGGCCCAAAGACCGCAGCAAAAGCTTTCTCCCGGCCGATGGCGGAGATCGCTCGATCGATCGACGACGGCGACCACGCGAGCCTGCGCGCGCTGCCCGGCATCGGCGCGCAAAAGGCGAAGGACATCATCGCCAAACTGCAGGGCAAAGTCTCGCGCTTTGGGCTCATTCGCGGCGAAGACCAGGGCAAGGGCAAGAATCAGCAGCCCCAACCTGATTTCGTCACCGAAGCGATCGACGTGCTCCTCCAATTGCAGTACCGGCGGCCCGAGGCCGCGGCGATGGCAAGTGAAGCCCTTGCGGCAAACGACGGCATCAAGAACGCCGAGGATCTCTTGACCGAGATCTATCGCCGGCGGTCGCGCGAGCCGGAGCATTGAACGAAAACGACCATACTGAGCGACGCAAGGCAGGCGCGCGGGCGACTGCGACAAAACGTGTCGTGCATGCCGCGTAAACCGACGATGCGAGGAGATGAGAGCGCCGCGCCTGCGACGCGCAGCGTCGCTGCTCCCGAGGAGACGGTCGAAGAGCAGATCATCGCGGTCACGCTTCGTCCGGCGGGCTTCGATCGGTACGTCGGTCAGAAGCCGGTCGTGGAGAACCTCAAGATCTCGATAGAGGCGGCGAAGCGGCGCGGCGAGCCGCTCGAGCACGTCCTCGTCCACGGGCCGCCGGGCCTCGGAAAGACCACGCTCGCCAATATCATCGCGCGCGACATGGGCGCGACGTTTCACCAGGTATCTGGCCCCACGCTGGAGCGGCCGGGCGATCTGGTCGGAATACTCACGAATCTCCAGGCGGGCGACGTGCTCTTCATCGACGAGATCCACCGGCTGCCTCGAGTCGTCGAAGAATTTCTCTATCCGGCGATGGAAGACTTCGCGATTGATTTCATGGTGGACAAAGGCGCGTACGCCAAGACCATCAAGATTTCTCTCAAGCGGTTCACGCTTGTCGGGGCGACGACGCGCGCGGGCATGCTCTCCGCGCCGCTGCGCGATCGCTTCGGCATCGTGCACCATCTCGAATACTACACGCCGGACGAGCTCTGCGAAATCGTCACGCACTCGGCCTCGGTGCTCGGCGTCGCACTCGAACCCGGCGGTGCGCGCGAAATCGCCGCCCGCGCGCGAGGGACGCCGCGGGTCGCGAATCGACTCTTGCGGCGGCTGCGCGACTACGCGGAAGTCAAAGCGAACGGCGTCATCGATCTGGACGTCGCCAAAGCCGCTCTCGAGCTCGAGCGCATCGACCTGCTCGGACTCGACGCGCTTGACCGCGCATTCCTGAACGCCTTGATCGGGCAGTACAACGGCGGCCCGGTCGGCATCGGAGCGCTAGCCGCGAGCTTGAACGAAGAAGAGGCGACGCTCATCGACGTCGTCGAGCCATATCTCATGCAAATCGGCTTTTTGCAGCGCACGGCTGCTGGAAGACGCGCCACTCCCTCCGCCCGCGCGCACGCAGGCGAACGGTCGGCGGACCCGCCTCGACTATTGTGACGCGCATTCACAGAAGCAAAGCACACAGTTGGGTTCGCATGGCTGCCGTCGCGGCGGCCGCGGTCGTCCTATTCGCGCCCGACAACGCCCTCGCGGGTGATACGGTGCGCATCGCATTGGTGCGGCATGTGACAAGCGCCGTGCTCGCGTCGGAAGCAGGTCTGACCGTTCGACCGACGAGCGACGTCGATCCGGCTCGTTCTGTCGTGCTTCCCGACGTCGCGACTGTGCTGGATGTCCGCGCCGAAAGCGGAAGGCTGGTCATCGCGAACTCGATCGAAGTCGGGACGAAGGTGCTCATCGCATCGCCCTTCGGCTTGCCGATCGACGTCAACGGCGCACCCTACCGCGGAAGCATCGTCGTACAGCTCGATCCCGATGGCGCTCTGACGGTCGTCGATTTCGTCGATCTCGAGCAGTACCTATACGGCGTTGTGGGAAGCGAGATGCCGGCTTCCTGGCCCACAGCAGCGCTCGAAGCTCAAGCGATCGTGGCGCGCACGTACGCGGTCGGACGTCTCGGTATCCGCGACGACGTCGGATACGATCTCGTCGCCGGCGATCAGGATCAAGCGTATGGCGGCGTCGACTCGGAATCGCCTTCGACGATTCTCGCGGCGGATGCTACGCGCGGTGAAATTCTCGTCTACGGTGGCCAGATCGTGCACACGTATTATTCCGCCGACGACGGCGGCTTCACCGCGGACGGTTCGGCGCTTTCCGATCCGCAGCCGTATCTCAAAGCGAAGCCGGATCCTTACGCGCTCGGCTCGCCCGACAACGAGTGGTCGGCGACGATTCCGGCCGCGGACCTCGCCCAATCCGTCGACGCGTACTATACAAACGTAGGCGACGTGACAGGCATCGAGTCCGGCCCGACGGACGAATCCGGGAGGCTCGAATCAATATCGATTTTCGGCACGTTGGGTTCTGCAACGCTGAGCGGATTCGATTTCCGGCGGCTTGCCGGGCGCAGGACGGTGCGAAGCACGAGGATCTCTGCGGTCGCACTCGAGGGTTCGCGCATCAGAGTTTCGGGTTCCGGCTTCGGCCACGGCGTGGGGCTGTCGCAATGGGGCGCGCGCAGCATGGCGGCATCGGGCATCGACTGCCTCGGTATCTTGCGATTCTATTACAGCGGAACGGCGCTCACGACGATCGCGGATGGGCCCGCGTATGCCGCACCACCCGTGCTTGGACCGTGAGCGATGCTCGTGATGTCGAGGAACGAACTTATCGCGTCGAATCTTACGATTACGCGTTACCGACTGAGCTCATAGCGCAACGTCCGACCCCGGTTCGCACGGCGTCGCGGTTGCTCGTCCTACCTGCCGCCGGCCCCATCGCGCACAGGGGGTTCGCGGACCTGGCTGACTTACTGCGCGCTGGAGATGTGGTCGTCGCCAACGATACGCGCGTGCTGCGCGCGCGTATCCCGGCCAAACGTGCCCGGGGCGGAGCGGCCGAAGTGCTCCTGCTCGGACCCGACAGCATTCCTGGGCGATGGGAAGCGCTCGTCCGGCCCGGGCGCAGGATAAGACCCGGTGATACGCTTTCACTCGGCGAGGGCGCCAGCATCCATATCGAAGACCGGACGCCGGATGGCGGCCGAATCGTCCGCTTCCACGGCGTGACGGCCGACGAGGCGATGGATCGTTACGGCAGCATGCCGCTTCCTCCATATATAACAGAAGCACCGCAAGACGCGGATGAGCGGTATCAGACCGTCTATGCCCGGCTGCCGGGGTCGGCAGCCGCACCCACTGCCGGTCTCCATTTCACGACAGAACTTATCGAACGCCTGAAGAACTCGGATATCCATTGGACGACGCTCACGCTGGACGTGGGCACCGCGACGTTTCGGCCGGTCACCGCTGCGGACGTGCGCGAGCATAGGATGCATCTCGAGCGATTTGCGATACCGGCGGACACTGCAGCCGCGGTCGCTGCGGCCAAACGCGAGGGCAGGCGCGTCATCGCGGTCGGCACGACGGCACTTCGTGCGCTTGAGGCCGCCGCGGGTGAGGACGGCACGGTCGCATCCGGCCCCGGCGCGACCGATCTCTTCATCTACCATCCGTTTCGGTTCCGGGTTGTCGACGCGCTCATCACGAACTTCCACCTGCCCCGATCGACGCTGCTTATGCTCGTGTGCGCGTTCGCCGGGCGTGAGCGCGCCATCGCGGCGTATGAAGAAGCTGTGCGGCTCGGCTACCGGTTCTTCTCGTTCGGCGACGCGATGTTCGTCGAGCGCCGGACTACCGGGTAGGCGCGACGAGCACCGTCTGGAAATCCGTGTACCAGACCATGCCCGTCCTGCCTTTGCCTTGCTTGCGGACGTGCTTGCGGCGAGTGTAATCCACTTCCACTTTTCCCGATTCCGCTGCCCGGCTGCTGCCTGCGGCGAGTCCGGCCGCGGCCAGAATCTCTTCGTGCGTCGGCTGCGTTCTGCCGCCGGGAAGACGCAGGATCACATGGGCGCCGGGAATGCCGCGGGCGTGGAACCAGAAATCGTCCTTGGCCCCTACCGAAAACGTCACGCGCTCGTTGTCCTTCGGCGAGCGTCCGACGTGCGCGACCGCGCCGTTCCCCAAGTCGATCACGCGCTCGCGCCGCCCGGGCGCGCTGCCGCTCGCCTTTGCGCGACGCTGCGGAGAGAGCGACTCCGCGATCTCCGTGAGGACCGAAAGATCGCTCTGGCCGGCGCTTTCTACCCGGTTGATCTCCCACAACAGATGTTCCCAGAGCGATCGGTTCGCCGCGAGCGTTCGCAAACGCTCGGCAACAGCGGGCAGCCCGCTGCGTGCTTTCTTGAAGCGCTTGAAATACGACTGTGCATTGCGCTTCGCGTCGAGCAGCGGATCCAATCGGACGACGAGGCCCTCCGGCGTCGTGAATTGCGCGACACCAGATGGTATCGCGGCGAGGTTTGCATAGATGGCATCGCCCGCCGCTTTGAGATGCTCGGCGTCGGCCGCTGCCTCTTGACGGGCGCGAAGACGCGCTGTTTCCTCGGCGCAGCGCGCGAGCAGCGTGTCGATGCGTTTGCGCAGACCGTTCGCGAGCGGCAAAACGCGCGCCCGGCCTGACCGGCTCATCTGTTCTGCGCACAGTTCGTTCAGTGTCGCGCGTGTCTGAAGCGCGCCCGGCGCCCAGGAAAGCGGCACGCAGTGATAGGTCTCCGCGCCGAGCGTTTCCGATCGAACGTAGGCGAAAATAGGCGCGGCGATATCGGCGGACGCCGCCTCCACTTCGGCGCGCAACTGCGCCCATGCCGCAGTCAGGCGAAACGGAAGATCGTGTTCCGACTCGGCTGCGAGTGCTCGCTCGATGACTTCACGCGCGAGCGGCGGCGAGCACGCAGGATCCAGAGCGTACAACCTGCGCGCCAGCGCCCGCGTATCATCGGCTGCGATCGGCCTTTCTTCTTCGAAGGTCGCGTCGAGCGCTTTTCTCCGCGGCGGCGGCGGCACGTACGGCTTACCCGCGATGACATCGCGCGCACCTTCGCGCGCGCCTTCCACGGTCTTCGCCGCTGCGAGGACGGTGTGCTGTTCTTCCCCGATCGGACGAAGGATCAGCGCGTTCGCTTTGCGCGGCTCCAATTCGAACACCAATCGATGCCGGGCAGGCACGCCGAACGCGGAGCGAGAAACCAGTTCCACGTTGATGATGCGGTCGTGCGGAACGGCGCGGACAGCCTCGATGGTAGCATTGCGCAGCAGCGCGGCTACACCGGCAGCCCAGCCGCCCACGCCGCTTTCGTATTCTTCGGGCGTACGCTCGAGCGCGGCAAGCATTGGACTCTCTGCATGCAGCGTCGCGACGAGCGTGATCGGGCCGGCGCGCCTATGAAGTATCAGAGCCAGCCCATTTGGTCCGCCGCGCAACCCTTGAACACGAGCTCCGCGCAAGCGGTCGTCGAGTTCCAGCGCGAGACGGGCGACGAGCCAGACATCGAGCGTCATGGGAGAGGAGAAGCAGCGTTCTGAACGCCCTGTTCCGTCGCGATTCCGTCCTGTTGGTCGTCTCCGGCCCATCCGGCGCGGGCAAGGATAGCCTCGTCGACGAGCTGCGGCGCATCGAACCCGACCTTGCGTATTCCGTCTCGGCGACCACCAGGCCCGCGCGCGAAGGAGAGCGCGAGGGTGTCCACTATTTCTTCATCTCGCGGCCCACGTTCGAGCAGATGGATGCGGACGGCGCCTTCATAGAAACGCGCGAATATGCGAACAATCTCTACGGCACGCCGAAACAATTTATCACGGAAGCGCTCGCACGAGGCCGCGACATCGTGATGAAACCGGAAGTGAACGGCGCTCTAGCCATCAAACGCGCATTTCCGCACGCGGTCCTCGTGTTCCTCACCGCGCCGTCGGAACAGGAACTTGCGAGGAGGCTTGAGCGGCGCCGGACGGAAGGCGCCGATGCGATATCGAAGCGGTTGGAGATAGCGCGAGAAGAGGCACGGCACATCGGCGCCTACGAGTACCTCATCGTGAACGACTCGCTTCCCACGGCGCTCGCCAAGCTGCATGCCGTGCTCGGAGCGGAGCGGCTCAAAACGTCTCGGCTGCATGAAAAGAACGGGAGCGACTGAAGATGTGCGGCATCGTCGGGTACATCGGAGAGCGTGACGTGGTCGGCGTCCTCTTGGACGGACTGCGTCGCCTCGAGTATCGCGGTTACGATTCCGCCGGCGTTGCGCTCGTCGATGGAGACAAGATCGTCGGCTGCAAGCGCGTGGGCAAGCTCGGCCGGCTCGAGGAGGCGTTGGGTGTCGAACCGCTGCACGGCAGCATCGGCATCGGTCACACGCGTTGGGCAACGCATGGCCGGCCCTCCGATACCAACGCGCACCCGCACATGGATTGCACCGGCACCATCGCGGTGATCCATAACGGCATCATCGAGAATTTCGCGAGC
Organism: Candidatus Eremiobacteraceae bacterium; assembly: GCA_035295225.1. Lineage (NCBI taxonomy): Bacteria > Bacillati > Vulcanimicrobiota > Vulcanimicrobiia > Candidatus Eremiobacterales > Candidatus Eremiobacteraceae > Candidatus Eremiobacteraceae bacterium. The sequence continues at coordinate 66,453 of DATGJI010000025.1, forward strand.
CTGCGCGCCGATCTCGTCGCCGAAGGGCACACGTTCGTCAGCGAGACCGATACCGAAGTGCTGGCGCACCTGCTTGAAGAGGAACTGCGCGATCACGATCTTGTCGGCGCCGTGCGCCGGACCATCGCCGTCGTCAAAGGCGCCTATGCGCTCGGTGTCCTTTCGAGCGATCATCCGGATCAGATCGTCTTCGCGCGCAACGGCGCGTCGCCGCTCATCGTCGGTCTCGGCGACAACGAGATATTCGTCGCGTCGGATATCCCGGCGATTCTCCACTACACGCGCCGGCAACTCGTCATCCAAGAAGGCGAAGTGGTCGTGGTGACACGCGACGGCGCGAGCATCTCGACGTTTGACGGCGAGAATGTCGAGCGCGAAATCACCCACGTCGCTTGGGACGTCCGGGCGGCGGAAAAGGGCGGCTTCAAACACTTCATGCTGAAGGAGATCTACGAGCAGCCGAAGGTCGTGAAGGATACGCTCGCCGGGCGGATCGACGATGAGGGGCTCGTCCGAATCCCAGACCTCGGGATCTCCGACGAGGCGCTCCTCAAGATCAAGAAGATCACGATGTTCGCGTGCGGCACCGCATACCACGCCGCGGCGTACGGGATGTACTTGATCCGTCAGCTCGCGAAACTGCCCGTGGAATTGGAACTCGCGTCGGAATTCCGCTATGCCGAACCGGTGGTCGAGCGTGACAGCCTCGCGATCGCGGTGTCGCAGAGCGGAGAGACTGCCGACACGCTCGAGGCGGTACGCATCGCGCGTGCCGGCGGAGCCGCCGTGCTCGGCGTCTGCAATCGCGTCGGGTCGTCGCTTTCGAGAAGCGCGAACGGCGTGCTCTACACGCACGCCGGCCCCGAGATCGGCGTCGCCGCGACGAAGACGTTCACCGCGCAGTGCGTCGCGATGGCGCTCTTCGCGCTGCATCTGGCTCGCTTGCGCAAGACCGTCGATGTGCCGCAGCTGGCTGAGATCGGCAACGCCCTGCGAGAACTGCCGGCGCTCGTCGACCAGGCGCTCAACGTCAACGAAGACGTGCTTCCGGTGGCGCGGCGCTACGCAAAGGCGCAGACCGTGCTCTTCCTCGGCCGCCACGTCAATTTTCCGATCGCCCTCGAGGGGGCGCTCAAACTCAAGGAGATCTCCTACATCCACGCCGAGGGCTACGCCGCGGGCGAAATGAAACACGGACCGATCGCACTGCTCGATGAGAACGTGCCATGCGTCGTCATCGTCACGCGCGGCCCCGTGCAGGAGAAAGTCTTGAGCAATATGGCCGAAGCGAAAGCACGGGAGAGCCGGGTGATCGCCGTCGCCAACGCGGACGACAGCGCGGTGCTGGAGACCGCGGATATCGTGCTCACGGTGCCGCAGACGCATCACCTCGTCGCGCCGATCATCAACGTCATTCCGCTTCAATTGCTCGCGTACCACATCGCCGATCGCAAAGGCTGCGACGTTGATCAACCGCGCAATCTCGCAAAGACCGTCACGGTCGAATGAGATGACCTCGGCTAGCCCTAGCGCCCGGAACAGCGGCCGCCGCGACGACGAGCTGCGGCCGGTCGTGATCGAGACAGACTACTTACGGTTCGCGTCGGGCTCAGCACTCGTGTCGTTCGGCGACACCAAAGTTCTCTGCGCCGCCGCGTTTGAAGATCGGGTCCCGCCGTTCCTCAAAGGCAAAGGTGTCGGCTGGGTGACGGCCGAGTACGCCATGATGCCGCAGAGCACCGCCGAACGCACCGCACGCGAGTCGACCAAAGGGAAAGTCGGCGGACGGACGCACGAGATCCAGCGGCTCATCGGAAGAAGTCTGAGATCGGTCGTCGACACGCGAGCGCTGGGCGAGCGCACCATCACGATCGATTGCGACGTCATCCAGGCGGACGGCGGCACGCGGACCGCTTCGGTCACGGGCGCGTTCGTCGCGCTCTGTCTCGCGCTTGGGAAAGCCCGCGAATCGCGCATTTTGACCGGCTGGCCGCTCGTCGATTGGCTCGCAGCGGTATCGGTAGGGGTCGTGGATGGGCGCCCGGTCCTCGACTTGGACTACGAGGAGGATTCCCGGGCTCAAACCGATATGAACGTCGTCATGACCGGGGCCGGACACTACGTCGAAGTGCAGGGCACGGCAGAAGACCGTCCTTTCACGAAGCCGGATCTTGATCGCATGCTCGCGCTCGCCGCAAGCGGCATCACGTCGCTCATCGAGGCGCAGCGCGGCGCGCTCGCTCCGCACGCCATTCCGGTTTTCGGCGCTCGCGCGGCGCGGACCGGCGCCGGCGGATGAACAGCGCCGTGGAAGCGGCGGCCACCGAATCCGTCGTGGCGCTCGTGGACGAATTTCACATCACCGATCGCGCATTGCTGCGCGCGCGCGATCGCGTCCGCACGTCGTCGGACGATGCCTCGATGGCCGAATTCAAACGTCAGGCTCGACGATATTTCGAGACCGTTGAACGCGAGGCAGCCGCGCACATCGCGCATGTCGACCGAACGCTCGACGAGCTCTACCAGCGACAGTACAATGCGCAAGCGGAACGAAGCGTCGCAGCGCGGCGGCTGGAGCGGACGCGCGCGGTGCTGTCCGCGTTGGCCAGTCTCGCTTCCGAACAGACGGGCCCGTGAGCAGCGAAGCGCCCGCCCAGCCGCTGCCCGGGATAGGCGGAATCAGCCGCTTCCTTTCATATGCCGGCGGGCTGACGATGCTCCTCGGCGATGCGGCGCGCTATATCGTCTCCATGCGCTTTCGATTCACCGAGGTCATTCACCAGGCATACTTTTTGGGTGTGGAGTCGGCGCCGATCATCGTCCTCACATCGGCGTTCACGGGCATGGTGATCTCGCTTGAAGCGGCGGCTCAAGCGGTGGCATACGGATTCGCGACGCTTATCGGCGGAAGCGTCGCATTCGGCGAACTTCGCGAACTCGGCCCGATCCTCACAGGCATCGTCTTCGCCGGGCGCGCGGGCGCCGCGGTCACCGCACAACTCGGATCGATGGTGGTGACCGAACAAGTCGAAGCGCTGCAATCAATGGGTGTTAGTCCGGCGAAAGTTCTCGTGGCTCCACGTCTGTTGGCGTGCGTTCTCACGGTCCCGATGCTCACGATCTTCGCCGATATCGTCGGCGTCACGGCGGGATTTCTGATGGCGCAGATCCAGGTTCACTTGCCCGGCGCCATCTATTGGAGATCCGTGCAGCAGACCGTCATCATGAGCGATTTCACGAAGGGTCTCTTCAAGGCGGCCGTGTTCGGTCTCATCGTGGGTCTCGTGGCCTGTTACGAAGGTCTGCGTGCGCGCGGCGGCGCCGAAGGCGTCGGCAAAGTCACGACGCACGCGGTCGTGACCTCGATCATCCTGATCTTCGCGTTTAACTTCTTGCTGTCGTTCTTGATATTCTGATGCTCGACGAACACGTCGCCGGTCATCGCGATGTCCAACCGGAACGGCCGCCGGACGATGTCGCGATCCGGCTGCAGTGCGTCGAACTGCGCTACGGGCCGAAGATCGTGCTTTCGGATTGCAGCATGGATTGCCGGCGCGGTGAGATCACCTGCGTGATCGGGCTCTCCGGCGCGGGCAAATCCACGATTCTCCGGGTGATCAACGGACTTCGCCACGCATCTCGGGGCCATGTCTTCGTCAACGGTGAGGAGACGACGGATCTCCCCGATAGAGATCTCAATGAGATCCGCAAGAAGATGGGATTCGGGTTTCAGTATTCCGCTCTCTTCGACTCGCTCACGGTCGGCGAAAACGTGGCGTACCCGCTGTGGGAACACACGTCGTTGAATCCAGCACAGATCCGCGAACGCGTGGAGAAGACCCTCGAAACGCTCGGCCTGGAGGGGGTAGACAAGCGCATGCCTTCCGAACTGTCGGGCGGCATGCAGAAGCGTGTGGGCTTTGCGCGCGCCGTGGTCAACGATCCGGAGATCATCCTGTTCGACGAGCCCACCACGGGGCTCGACCCCATCATGACCCATGTCATAACGGAGACGATTCAGAACATTCAGAAGCGATTGAAGGCGACGTGCGTGGTCGTCTCGCACGACATGCCATCGGTCTACCGGCTCGCGGACAATATCGCGATGCTCTTCGAGGGGACGATCATCGAAAACGGCCCGGTCCAGCAGATCAAAGCCTCGCGCAATCCCATCGTGCAGCAGTTCTTGGAAGGCAGCGAAGATGGCCCGATTCCGCTTTAGCTCCGGAGGACGGTAGTAGTGTCCAGTCAGGTCAAGGTTGGGCTTTTCACGCTTTTCGCGCTGGCGGGCATCGTGGCGGTCTACTACATGCTCTCGAACTTCCAGCATACAGGTTATCAGATGGCGGTCCATTTTCAGAACACCAACGGCCTGCAGATCGGATCCGCCGTACAGCTTGCCGGCGTCGACGTAGGCGCCGTCACGGATATCCAGTTGCTGCCGGATCAAACGGCGGCTGTGATCTGCAACGTCAACGATAAGAACACCATCTATCGCGAATCGCAGTTCGTCATCACGACGACGCTCACCGGGCAGTCGTCGGTGCAGATCTATCCGCCGAAGAACCTTGCCGATGCAACTCCTCTGCCGCACCGGATCCTTCCCGAAGAGCAGATGCCAAACGGAACCCTCCCGCCGTCGCTCGCCGACCTCGCGAGCGCCGGACAGGCGAGGCTCAAAGAACTCGACGTGACGCTCGCGGTCGTCAATCGCGAACTGCCGCGGATCGTTCGGACGTTCAACGAACTTGCGCTGCACAGCGATGCCCTCGTCATCCATACCGACGCCACGCTGCAGCAGCTGGCCGGAGAGCTGAACGCGACCATCGCCCAGGTCGATCAAGTGATCGCGGTAGGCGGTCAGAACCTCGTCGGTGTCTCGCAGGATGTGCGCGGACTTGTCGCCTCAAATCGCACCCAGCTCAATGAGATGATCCGCAACCTCGCGGCGACCTCTGCGAGCGCGCAGCAGAGCATGAAGGCGCTGGCGGAGATCACGTCCGATCCGTCGCTGAAGAAGAGCCTGCTTTCCACCGCGGCGAACGTCGCCGACGCGACGGCCCAGCTCAAGGCGATCGCCGGCGATATCCACAGCATCACGGGCGATCCGAGGGTTCAGTCGAATCTGAGGGGCGCCGTTGGAAATCTCGCCACGGCTATCGCCCGCGCCGACGATTTGCTCGGCAATTTCTCCGCCGCACAACCTGGAGGAGAAGGGCCGCCTCGCCAAGGCCTTCCCGCTCCGCTCGGCTCGCCGGGGCCGAACGCGTCGCCGGGTCCGAACGGACCGGCGTTGCCGCCGCAACTCATGCGGCGCCGCGGCGGCGGCTTCGTGTTGGCGACGGCGCAGGTGCGCGAGACGTGGAGCAACGCCGGCGGCGGCCCCGCGAGCGACGTCGCGATCACCCTCCTGCCGCGTCTGCCGATGCACGCGACGATCGGCGCGGACGATCTCGGCTATTCGACCAAGTACGACCTTTTGATCGATTCGGCGAGGTCCTCCGGCCTGACCTTATCCGGCGGCATCCTCTACTCGACGCTCGGCTTCAAAGCAGTCGTCGATCCGAACGGACTATTGGGCATCGATGCGCGTGTGTACGACCCGAAGCACCCGAAATTCGATCTCTACGGTCAAGTCCGTTTGAGCCAGCGCCTGCAGCTCTTCTACGGTGAACGGAACATCTTCTTCGGGAACGGTACGCGCACGCCGTCGTTCGGGCTCCAGGTGAAGACCTAGCGACTACCCTTACGTACCCGCGCCGCCGCCGATCCGTAAGACGTATTTGACGATGAGCCTGTCGAGCGTCACCCCGGCCGCCGGGGTGCCGTAGTTCACGAATAGTTCGCTGCCTGTCTGAAATCGCTCGTGAAAGCCGACCGCGAGGTTCACGCCTGGCGCGGCGAACCCGCCTACGCCGCCGATGTCGCGCAGCGCGATCGAGACATTCGTGTTCGGGCCGAACGATTCTCCGATGCCGATACGCCGAAGTTGTTGCGTCAGGACTTGCCCGTCCGGAAATCGTTCGGTGTTGCCGTCGTATTCGAGCTGCAGATTGAATCGCTGACTCAGCGGTCGCGACGTGCTCGACGTGAATTGGTGAAGAAAGAACGTCGTCGGCGCCGTCGTGAATAGCGCGCCCGCGTTCCCGAATGGGCCGCCGCTGTACGAGATGTCGATAGGCGCAGGCGTGCCGTCGCGATACCCGACGTTGATGGACGTAGAGTCGAACGGCAGCGTGGTGCCGCCGGAGTACAGCGGGTATGGCAACTGATAGAAGCGGAAGCCGCTCGTCTGCTGGGTGACGCCGAAGGAGAAGAGATCCGCCAGCGTCACGTTCACGTTGCCGAACGCGTCGTTCTCGTGGACGTCGCCATTTCGCGCTAGAAACCGGTCTGCACCGAAGAAGCCGTTGATGTTCTTGACCGCGCCGCCGGGATTTGCGACGAAATCGATGATACCGGTCGGGCCGCGCAGATCCGGAGATGTGGTGAATCCATCTGCCGGCGCATAGAACGGATTGGTATCTTGATAACCCGCGAGCCACTCGAACGACGGCTTGTGGACATCCACAAACCCCTCGAGTTGATGCCCGATGCCCGGTCCGATGGCGAACTGGCTCGAGGGGGCGAGGCGATCCTCAAAAGCGTCGTCAAAAGCGTAGACGAAGCCCGTCGCGTTGTCACGGCCTTTGAAGCCGGCTTCCAGCGTCGTGTCGTTGCCCGGAAAAAGCTGACCGGGTAGGAAGTGATTCGCAAGCACGCCGTCCATCCACCACGACAGGGTTCGGTCGGGCAACGCGTGCTGAAGCCCAAACGCCGTATCGTCAAAAACGCTGCCGTCGAGATTCGAACCGCGTGCTTCCAAAAGTCCGATGGCGTTCAGCCCTTGGGTGCCCTCGATCTTGAAGCCGCGGTCGAACGGTCCGAAGTTCGGCGTGTAGAAGGTCTGGTTTCCGGAAAGGAGTGCGGCTTGCGCCTGATCCGGATTGAAATACTGCGCGCCTTGAGCGAAGAAGGGCCGATATTCCGTGAGGTTGCGGCGGAATTCTTGCGGTGAGATCGTCTGCTGATCGACTTCGACGTTCGAGAAATCCGGATCGAGAGTCCCGACCGCGGCGATCGTGTTGGTCATGGGGTAGGTGAAATCAACCCCGTAGTTGCGGACGCTCTGTTGCGCGAAAACACCGCTCGCCTGCTGGAACTGCAGCCGATCCTTACCGATGCTCTCAAGTCCGTACAGTTCGACGCGCGGCTGCGGCCGCGCCGCTGTGGTCTTGATGGTCAGCCCGGTCAGCGTCGGCCAGAACCGCGCATCGGTGAATGCGGGGTAATTCGGCGGTTGGCCGTCAGCCATCAATCCGTCGTAAGCCCACGTGTAGTGTTCCCCGACGGCGGCGACGCCGCGCACGAACGAAAGGCGCCACGCGTGCCCGCCGCCGGCCCGCAGCACCTTGAAAGGTATGACCATGACGGCGGACCACGTCGAACCCGATACGGTTGCAGCTGCCTGCCACGGCGGATCGAAGCGCGTGGATTCGCTCGACTGCTGGTTGCGAACGCCTCTCGGCGATGTCTCGAAATAGTAGACTTGGCTGCTGTCGCCTGACGGATCGAGGCCGATGCCGACGAAATCATCTTGGCCGAAGCCGACTCCGTTCGTCGTCTGTTCGGCGTGGATCTCGACGCCCGGCTGCTCGCAGCGAAACCCGACATACAGATTCTGCGCATCGTACAAAACGTAGGCTGTGGTTACGAGGGGCGCCTGCCGGCGGGTCGTGAGGTCGAAAAAGTCGGTGGCGGTGAGCGCTTTCTGCCACGCCGGATCGCTGAGCGAGGGGTCGAGCGGTCTCGAGGGGGTTCCTTGGACCGCGGTGGTCGAGACGCCGGCGTTCACCGACGCGGCCGCCGGAACGGCGAACACCGAGAGCGCCGCGGCGATTGCGGCGGCGATAAAGGCACTCCGCACCGTACGGCTGGCGATCATGCGAGTAAGAAACGACTCCTGTAGAATTAGTTGCTCGAGCCGACCATTCGAACCCCGGCCCGAGTTCCCCCTGCGGCGGCGACATGCGCAGAAGAAGGAGCGGGCGGCGGACGCAGGACCTAGGCGGCACGGTCGTCAATACTAATTTGTTAGTTTGTAGCACGGAGGCCGGCGATGGCGCGCAAAAAATCGGGCACGCTCACTGAGGCGGAGGTTCGCCTCATGGACATATTGTGGGAGAAGGGCGAAGCGACGGTCGGCGACGTCGTCGACGCGCTGCCGGTGCGACAGACGCTCGCCTACAACACCGTTCTCACGACGATGCGTATCTTGGAGCAGAAGGGATACGTCAAGCATCACGAGTCCGGTCGCGCTTTTGTCTACTCGCCGATCGTCGACCGCTCCGCGGCGCAGCGCAGCGCAGTCAAGCAGCTCGTCTCGCGCTTTTTCCAGAACTCACCCGGTCTGCTCGCACTCAACGTGCTGGAGAATGAGAAGCTCGACGCGGTGGAGGTTGACCGCCTAAAGCGGCTCATCAAAGCTAGCGAGGCGCGCTGATGATCGGGCCGAGTCTCGCGGTCGCCGAGGCGATCGCAAGGCAAAGCGCGGTTTCACTGCTGGCCGGCATCGTCTACGCTTTGCCGGTCGCCTTATTCGCGTGGGGCGCCGTGAGACTGTTGCCGCGAGCCAACGCAGCGACCCGCTACGGCATCTGGTCGGCCGCTCTTATCGCCATCGCGCTGTTGGATCCGCTTCCCGGCCACCGCTTCTCCTTATTCGCAATGGCGACGGCGATGCCCGCGGCTCCATCCGCGACGACAGCGTTGTTTTCGGTGCCGGCCGATTGGGCGCTCGCGCTCTTTGTGGTTTGGTATGCGCTGGCAACGGTGTTTATCGTCCGGTTGATCATCGGACACATGAAACTGCAGCGGATAAAGGACCGGGCGACGCCTCTTCCGGTGCGCTACCAGATGAAGCTCACCGCATGGCTTAGCGGGGCTGAAAAACGACGCATACCACGCCTGCTCGTTTCGCAAGATATCGAAACGCCGCTCGCGATCGGTCTGCTCCACCCAGCGATCGTGATGCCGGAACATCTCATCGGAGAGCTGAGCGACGACGAGATCGATCAGATCTGTCTTCACGAACTCGCGCACCTGCAGCGCGGTGATGACTGGACGAACCTCGCGCAAAAGGCCGCTGAAGCGCTGCTTTTCTTCAGTCCAGCCGTGCACCTCATCGCCCGCGAGATGAGCGTCGAGCGTGAAATCGCATGCGACGACTGGGTGGTTGCCGTGACCGGTCGCGCGCGGCCTTACGCGACGTGTCTCGCGCGGCTCGCCGAGATCGCATCGCTGAAGCGTCCGCTCCATCTGCCATCGCTCGGAGCCTTTGTCACCCGGAAGCAGATCTTCATTCGCGTCGAGCGCCTGCTGCATCGTGCGCACTTCGTGCCTCCTGGGATCGCGGTCGGTGCCAGTTGGGCTGCCTGCGCGGTTCTGCTCGCGGTGCTGGCGGGAGAAGCGCAACTCGCACCGATCGTTGCGGTCGCGCCGCAAGCGCTCGCTGCTGCGGCACCTTCGGCGACAGCAACGCACGCCTCGACCGAGACGGCGTTCGCTCCGCCGGCGCTCAAACAGCGGCACGAATCCGCGAAACCGGGCCATTTGGTCAACTACGCCTGCCTCTTGTTCCGCGCTCGTGCGCACCGAATCGCGCACGCGACGACGCACAGCGTCGTGGGTTCGATCAGAGCGCATTCGAAGGCGGTCACGTCGACGCTAGCCGACGCCCTCGCGCACTTGCAAGCGGCGAACGCCGCCGGAGTAACCTCAGGCGGCGCTATCGGACGGAATGCCCGCGCGCTGCGCGCCCGCGGTTTAGACGGGGCGTCAGCGCACGTGAACTAAGGGTCGCTTCCGACTACATCTGCTTTGCAGCCATCGGAGACGGCTTGACGGCCGGATTCTTCGTCGCAAACGCACCCGATGGATTCGGCACGGTCCAGAACTCCACGTCCCAGAGATCCGGAAACGCGAATGCAAACGTCACATCGGAGACGGACTTGGCCTTGCCCGCCTTCACGATGTCGGCCCGCGTCGGGTTCGTCGGCGATCCGCCGGCAGCGGCCATCTTCTTGACGGTGACGTAGCCGAAGTTCGAGCCCCCGACCGGCTTCACGAGACCGTAGTGCACGTGCGCGCCGAAGTCGAACCACCGCGCGGGCAATAGGCCCCACTTGGAGGGCGGCAGCTTAGCGCCGTTGCGGACCACCGAATAATCCACGCCGATCAGGCGGCCCTTGACGTCGTACCACAACTGGCTCGGATGCGTCTCGTCGCTGTTGAAGTATTTCGGATTCACCCAGCTGATGGCACCGGTCGAATCCTCGTCGGTGTAACGGAAATAGCCGGCGGCAGCCGCCTGAGCAGTCGTGCCGTACAGACGTTGAAGATCAGCAGTCGCCTTCGCGACAAAGGTTGCTTCCATGGCATTGGGGTGATCGGACGGCTGCGCCGTAGCCGCAAGAGCCCGGTTCGTGCCGCCACATACGAGAATGATGGCTGCGCTCAGAGCGAGCGCTGCCGCAAGTTGTTTTTTCATGGCGGGCAATTCGTCGAGGGACGCCGCGCTCCCGCTTGCAGTTGTCGCCTTGGTATCGACGAATGCGGCTTTGTTGGACTTTTATGAGCGTGAACTGAGGCTTCACCTTAAGCGGGACCGCGTCGAATCGGGGCGAGCGATACGCCGGAGGACGACTGAATTCATTGTGAACAGTTTATTGTTCCCGCGTTTAAAAATGTTATCTTGCTCATTGTCCATGTATACTTTATTTGCGTTAGCGACGCATCCTGAAACACCGCTGTTGCTTCGGCGTCCCCATTTAAGATCAATTTGACGTCTAGTATCTTGCTCTTGCCAGGGGGGATTGAGATAAAGGCAACCGCGCCTTCCGAGCGTGAAAGGCCCTTCGTTGAGATTAGGGCCGAGCCAGAAAATGATTGGATCGTATCATCGGTGTTATTAGTAACTAGGAATTCAACGCTTAGCGTCTCAGACTGAGTCCTCTCGAGGTCAAGCGCTCGCATATAGTATATGGTGTACGGCTGGGCAGATATATCGCAAGTTGCGGCCTGATTCGACGTTTCATTATCGGTAGCGACTTCGAGATGTGTCGTTATTTTGGTGCCTAGTCTAGATTCACTCCGAACCGAAAATGGCATGGCGGACAGCAACGCAATCGTTCCGCAGCAAAGCAGAGGAATCAAACTCCGAGATGGCATTATCGGCTTTCCAGTTTCAATTGGTGTCCTAAGAGGTTTCGCTGTCCATTATCGCTTCGGCGTTTGACGCAAATCTTTTAGAATATTTTCGCTCCCAAAGGCACCCGTCGGTCTGTTGACAGGAGAATCACCTCGAATTCCTCGTCGGCAGCACCCAGGACGAGAACCTCGCTTTCGAAGTCGGCTATCCGTTTGGCTGGGAAGTTGACAACGGCGGCGACGATCTTGCCGACGAGTTCCTCCTTTGTGTAGCGCGCGGTGATCTGCGCGCTCGATCGACGAACACCGACGTCCAGCCCAAAATCTATCGTGAGTTTAAAAGACGCTTTGCGCGCTTTGGGGAAATCCTCGACCGCAGTGATGCGGCCGATCCGAATGTCGACCTTTTCGAAGTCGGAGTATCCGATGGTCGGCTTTGTCGCAATCATAGTCGTCATACCACATACGGGGAGAAAGATCGATGCGAAGACTCGCCATCGCGCTCGGAGTGATTTTGGCCGCGGCCGCAGTGAAGCCCGCCTCGGCAGTGCCCGCGCGTCAGTTCACGATGGAGGCGATTCTTTCGGCGCCCTTCGTCGACAATCTCACCGCTTCATCCGACGGCAATGCGATCGCATGGACGGTAGACGAGCGCGGACTGCGGAACATCTATTTCAACGCTTCGGGGTCCACGCGCCGGATCAGCTCGTACTTCAGCGACGATGGGCAGGTGCTCAGCAACCTGTCGATTCTGCCGGATGACAGCGGCGTTGCTTACGTGCGCGGTACCGATCCGAACGGCCAAGGCGAGATCGCCAACCCGGCCACGCTCGCCACGCCGCCCACCCAAGACGTCTGGCTGCTGGATCTCGAGGGGGGAAAACCCGTTCACGTGGGTCTGGGCGGCCAACCTGCGGTTTCGCCGCACGGCGACAGCATCGCGTGGGTGAGTCATGGCCAGATGTGGCTGGCACGTATCCAGCGACAGGGGGCGATGCTGCGCGTCGCCGCCGCTGCTCAAGCATTTACGATTCGCGGCAGCGTGCGGGGCTTGCGTTGGTCTCCCAGCGCGCAGCTGATAGCCTTCGTGAACGACCGCGGCGACCACTCGTTCGTTGCCATCTACGACGTCCGACGGCGCGCGATTTCGTACGCCTCACCGGGATTCAACTCAGACGATAACCCGGAATGGTCGCCCGACGGATCTTCTCTGGCCTTTGTCCGCATGCCGGGTCTTCGCGAAGACAATTCGGACTATTTTCTCGGCCCCGAAGCGCCGTGGTCGATCTGGGTCACTCGGAATGACGGCTCCGGCGGGCGGGCGGTTTGGACGGCTAACACAGGAGCCGGCTGGCAGTTCTACCCTCTCGACGACAATTCGCAATTGTTCTGGTCGCGCGACAGTCAAATAGCTTTTCCCTGGGAGGGCGATGGCTGGCGTCATCTCTACGCGGTTCCGGTTTCGGGCGGTCAGGCGCGTCTGCTCACTCCAGGTCAGTTCGAAGTAGAGTCGGTGACCCAGAGGGCGGGAAACGGCGTGCTTACCTACGCGACGAACGAGGGCGACATCGACCGTCGCCATCTATGGCAAGTGGCATTTGACGGGTCTGCTCCGCAAGCGCTGACATCGGGCACAGATGACCAGTGGGCGCCCGCTCCGATACGCGAAAACGGGCTGGCCTTCGTCAACGCCGGATTCCGATATCCGACCGCGGTAGAAGAAGAAGAAGCACCGCTCGGTTCAGCCCGATCGCTCGGCGGGGCTCCGGTCCCAAGCGACTATCCTGCGGCGGACCTCGTTCAGCCGCAGCTCGTCACGTTTCACGCGCCAGACGGGCTGCTGATCCACGCGCAGCTCTTCGTGCCGAACGACGGCTTGGCCGTACATCCCGCGATCGTCTTCGATCACGGCGGCTCCGAGCGCCAGATGTTGCCCGGTTTTCACTACCTAGAATTTTACAGCAACCTTTACGAATCAAACCAGTTTTACGCCAATCATGGCTGCGTCGTGCTTTCGATCAATTACCGCAGCGGCATCATGTACGGACACGATTTCCGCATGGCCCCGCACGCCGGCGCGCAAGGGGCCTCCGAGTACCAGGACGTCGTCGCAGGCGCGAGGTTCCTTCAGACGAGAACCGACGTCGATCCTAAACGGATGGGAATCTATGGACTCTCCTACGGCGGCTATCTCACAGCGCTCGGGCTCGCGCGCAATTCGGACATCTTCAAAGTCGGTGCGGATTTCGCGGGCGTGCACAACTGGGCCACTTGGATCGACTGGAACGATGGTCATCAGGTCGGCACGCCCGAACAGCGGCAGCTCGCGTACGATAGCTCCCCTATCGCGTCGCTCGCGTCGTGGCGCTCGCCGGTCTTTCTCTCGCAGGGCGATGACGATCGCAACGTCGCGTTCTCGCAAGGTCTGGATCTGGCGCAGCGGCTCCGCGCGCAGGGCGTGGAAGTCGAACAGCTCGTGATCCCAAACGAGACGCACGAGGAGAGCCTTCTGTTCGCGCACATGCTACAGCTCTACAACGCGTCCTCCGCGTTCATGCTCGCTCACTTGCGGTAGGTCACCAAGGCGGTCGATAGTGAGACGAACTGCCGCCGCTGCGATCGCGCTTATGCTCCTCACGGGGAGCGCTGGCCTTGCAAAGCCGCGCGCTTCGACGCCTGCCGAGATCATCGCGGCTATCTACAACCCGGCAGCGCGGCACCGGCTCGGACTGATTCATTCCTTCATCGCATCGGGCACCGTTACATTGGGGAACCAACGCGGCGTTATCTCGACATATTGGAAGGCGCCGACTATGAGCGTCACGGTCACGAAGTACTACGATGAGTCGGGATCATACGCGTCGGGATTTGACGGCCGCCGCGGCTGGTTTGCGTATCCGACCGGTTACGAATATCCGCTTGGTCCGCACGAATGGATGCAAGACTGCCCTATGATCTGGCTGAGCAACCCGGACTGGTTCCCGAGCCGCTGGCCGGCAACCAAACGATATGCGAATTGGTCGATGATCGGCGGAGCCCCGGCGCTGTACGTTGAGATCACGACGGCCCATTGCGGAACGGCGGGCAAGTATTTTGATCTAAAATCATTGCGGGAAATCCATATCGGGCCGCTCGCAGACGGCACGGTTGACTGGAACCGGAACACTCCACTCCTTCAGGGACCCTACGGCTTCGAATTCCCCGCATTCGCTAGGAACGTCCTATACGGCACGTCCGTTCACGGAGTCATTTGGTACGATCAGCTTCGCGTCAACGTGCCGCTAGACGATGCGATGTTCCAAGTTCCGGTGTTCCGCCGAATGCCTTAGCGCTCTTTGTCGCGCGGGTGCGAATCCTCGTACGTCTGGCGGACGTGCTCCATGGAGACGTTCGTGTAGATCTGCGTTGTGCTCAAGTTCTCGTGGCCAAGCAGCTCCTTGATGACCATCAGATCGGCTCCGCGTTCCAGCATATGCGTGGCGAATGAATGACGCAGGGTATGCGGCGAAGCGGCGCGCTCGATGCCGGCTGATTTCTTGAACGCCGCGAATTGGTAGCGGACGGCACGGGCGGTGAGCCGATTACAGCGCTTGGAGATGAAGAGCGCTTGGGATGCGCAGTGCGGCCGGCAATTCAAGTATCGGTTCAACGCCCTGACGGCCGTCTTGTTCATCAAGACCATGCGCTGCTTGTTGCCCTTGCCCGTGACTTTGAGGAGCCGGCGTTCTCGGTCGACGTCTTGCATGTCCAACCCGACAAGTTCGGCGATCCGGACGCCGGCCGCGTACATCATCTCAAAGATCGCGTGATCGCGGGAGAAGAGGAACTCGTCATCGATATTCACCTTGGCCGAGAGGAACTTGCCGACCTCACGTTCCGACAGCACCTTCGGGAGCCGCCGAGGCTCTTTGGGAGGCGCCAGATCCACCACGGGGTTGTCCGACCGCTTACCAGACCGAACAATGAACTTGTAAAAGGACCGTAGCGATGCGATCCGCCGACGAACCGCCGGCGCGGTATAGCGCCGCTGGCCCATCAGCGTCATGACGTACTTGCGAGCGTCGATCAGCGACGCGCCGATCAAGAGCTTTTCCGAGCGTTCTTTGTCGAGAAAACGCGCGAAATCGTCGATATCGCGCGAATACTCTTGCGCCGTCCGCCCCGAAAGGCCGCGTTCGAGCCGTATATAGGCCGAGAATTCCTCGATGACCGGCACGGCTTTTGCGGTGTTTTTCACTTCCCCAAATGATTGTTTGGGGAAGTCGGGGATTCCTTCGAGCACGGTCGAAAATATATCGATGCGCCCGCAAGATAACGCGCTTGGGATTGGCCCGCTTCTGCCGGATTGGGGCTCACCGGCGCCGCGGATCGAGGATTCGGCGACCGGCCACTATGCGGGAGACGCAGGTGACTTGATTCGTCACTTCATGAACGTGTGTCGTTGACGTGGCATCAGACCCGTCAGGAGCCGGCTCTGTCGAGCATGATCTACGGCGCGCGATGCATGCGGCGCTCGCCGGTGGAACTGCCGTTGTATTGGCGACGGTCTCCCCTCGCGGCATCCCGGCAACCGCACTTTGCACCTGGGTGGTCGCCATCGGAACCAGAACGATCGCGATCGCGCTCGATCATCGCAGTTCTGCGTATATCAATATCTCTGCGGGCAGCCCGCTTGTCGCTTTCGAGATACTTGCCGACGATCTTGTCATTGCCGCTCGCGGCATAGCAACCATCCGGCTCCCGCTCCTGAAGTCCGCGCCCTTTCCCTGCGGCGGTGTGGCCGTCGACATCGACGAAATCCGGGATCACTCCGTCAAGGGCATCCGTTTTCACGCGCCGACGTACATGTTTGACGAAGACAAGCTATATCGGCGCGACGTCGAACGGGCGATATTCGCAGAGCTCGCCGCCTTGGGCTCAGCCGGCTAAAGCAATGCAGCCGCCGTTGTTGTGAGCAGTCCCGGTCTCGTCAAGGTCGCGAAGCGATGCATCGCTACGGCGTTCAAAGCGTCGCTGGGCTTCTGCTTCGTCCCGCCGGCTCCGAACTATTAGCATATGCCGTTCTGTGAAGATTCTGTGAAGTGCGCCAGATAGCACACTTTGCTTGCGAGACCGACGGGTGACGGGGACGCACTGACCAAGAAGGCTGCACTTGTCGTCTGCTCATTCAAGGGGTGCAGCAATGTCTGATACGCGCCAACGCCTGACTCTCGCGGGCTCCGCATTCTTCTTAGCTTCTTCGCTCGTCGTCGCAGCCTGCGGCAGCCAAGACGCGGTTCTTCCTGGCGCGGGGCACGCCCAGAATCGTGCGATCTTGCATCGGTCGGCAGAGCCGACCGCCACCGCTTCGCCGATCCAGCTCGTGCCCGGTACGACCGTGGGCATCGACGTCTTTCCCGAGGGCGACACGAAGAGCGGCGGCCAAGGCCAGACCGTCAACGGCATCCCCTGTCAGAAGGTCGTCAACGAGATATTCCATCATCACGTGCATCTTTCGCTTTTTGTCAACGGCGTGCAGTACGCGATTCCACGCGGCACGGGCATGAAGAATCCGGGCACGGGGCACTTCGTGCATAAGGCCGACTGCACGTACTGGCTGCACACCCACGATGAAACCGGCATCTTGCACATGGAAGCGCCGGTGCTGCGGTCCTACACGCTGCACGACTACTTCTACATCTGGGGAGAACCGCTCAATCAGTCAAACGTCGCGGGCTATACCGGCCCGATAACCGTCTTTATCAACGGCGTTCAGGAATCGGTCGATCCGCGAACCATCGTCTTCGCGCCGTACATGGAGATCACGCTCGAGGTCGGCTCACCCGTCGTGCCGCCGCCGGTCTACATCTTCCCACCCGGCTACACCTAGGTCGCAGACTCCGGCGCTCCGCCGACCTCGGTCCTAACTTCGCCTCGCAGAGATCCGGCCTGAGTTCATGCCAGCCATGCTCAGGCCGCCTGCGATGCGTGCATGTTCGACCTTCAGACAGCGATCGACGACGACGCTCAGACCGGCATCGTCGGCGATTTTGATGGCCTCCTCGTTGACGACACCGTATTGAAACCAGATGGCCTTAGCCCCGGCTGCGACCGCGTCGCGTGCGACCTGCGGGCAGTCTGCGGGCTTTCGGAAGACGTCGACGATATCGGGCGGTCCTTGCGCTGCCGCATAGGCCGAGAGCGATGGGTAACACGGCACGCCGTCGATGTCCGGCGTCGCCGGATTGACGCCCAACGCGTCGACGCCATGCGCCCGCAGATATTTATATACGAAATTGCTCGCTCGGAGCGGGCTCGCGCTCGCGCCGACGACCGCGATGTGCCGAGCGGATGTGATGAGATCACGCAGCTGCGACGGTGCGGAGAGAATCACCGCGCAGCCGCGCCGGCATGCTGTCGCGCAGCCGCGAATCCTTGCTCGAGATCCCAGATCAAGTCGTCGGCATCTTCCAAGCCGATCGACAGCCGGATCATGTCCGGCGTGATGCCGCCGGCTGCCGCTTCTTCTTCTGTCAACTGCTGATGCGTGGTGGACATCGGATGGATCACAAGGCTCTTCGCATCGCCGACGTTTGCCAGGTGGCTCCACAGCTGCAACGCTTCGAGGAAGGCGACCGCAGCCGCGCGTCCGCCGCGCGGCGCGAAGGTGAGGATTGAGCCCGACCCCAGCGGCAGATAGCGGCGCGCGAGCGCATGGCTCGGATTGTCGGGCAGGCCTGCGTATTTCACCCAGGCGACGTCGGCGTGTGACGCGAGGAATTCCGCGATACGCTGGCCGTTCTTGACGTGCCCCTCCATCCGCAAGGCTAGCGTCTCGAGCCCCTGCACGAGGAGCCACGCATTCATGGGCGAGATGCAGGCGCCGATGTCGCGCAGCACCTCAGCCCGCGCGCGCATAAGGTATGCGTATTCGCCAAACGTCTCGGCAAACTCAAGTCCGTGATAGCCTGGGCTGGGCGACGAGAGCAGCGGATGCCGTCCGGAGGCCCACGGGAACTTGCCGGACTCGATCATCACTCCGGCGATCACCGTGCCATGGCCGCCGATGAACTTGGTACCGGAATGCACGACGATATCCGCGCCGTGCTCGATGGGCCGGCAGAGATATGGTGAGGCAAAGGTGTTGTCCACGATGAGCGGCACGCCGGCATCATGCGCCGCATCTGCCACTGGCCGCAGATCGGCAACGCGACCGCCGGGATTGCCGATCGTCTCGATATACATCGCCCGAGTGTTCGGCCTGACCGCGGCGCGCATCGCTGCAGGGTCGCCGTGCGGCACAAATGTGGTCTCTATGCCCAGCCGCTTCAGCGTCACCGTGAGCTGCGTGATCGTGCCGCCATAGAGATCGGCCGCGGCGACAAAGTGATCGCCGTGTTGCGCTAGCGTGAGAAACGCGACCATCTGCGCCGCCTGCCCTGAGGCGGTCGCGATCGCACCGAGTCCGCCTTCAAGGCTCGCGATCTTCTCCTCGAAAGCCGCGATCGTGGGGTTGGAGATGCGGGTGTAGATATCGCCGTAGGTGCGCAGCGCGTAGAGATCAGCTGCCTTTTCTGCCGATTCAAAGACGAAACTCGACGTCATGTGGATGGGCAGCGCCCGTGCGCCGGTGGTGCGGTCAGGCTGCGTACCCGCGTGGAGCGCGCGTGTGCGAAAGCCGAACGTGCGGTCTGATGCCATTATGGCGAAGAGTTGTCGCCGCGGAGCGTGCGGACCTTTGGCGTTTCCTGATGTAGGGCGGACCTTTACGGTCCGCCGGCGAGCCCTAAAGGCTCGCCCTACAAATCAAACCGTGACGCGCATGACCTCGCGCAGCGTCGTGTCGCCATCAAGGAGGCGCTGCATCGCATCGTCGCGCAGATCGCTGAAACCGTGCGCCGCGCAGTAGTCGAGCAGTTGGCTCGAATCCGCGCCCTTAGCGATCAGACGGCGCATGCCTTCGTCCACCACGATGACTTCGTGCACCGCCATGCGTCCGATGTAGCCCGTGTCATGGCAGGCCGCGCAGCCCCTACCGCGCCAGAGCGACGTGGGTGCCACAAGCGGCAGCAGCTCTTGCAAGACGAGCTGTTCATCATCCGGCAGTTCGTACTGTTCCTTGCAGCGCGTGCAGATACGCCGGATAAGCCTTTGGCCCACGACGCCGATGAGCGACGAGCCGATCATCGCCGGATCGACGCCGATGTCGACGAGGCGCGCGATGGCCTGGACGGCGGAATTCGTGTGCAGTGTTGAGAGCAGCAGATGCCCCGTCAGGGCTGCACGCACCGCGAGATCAGCCGTCTCGCGGTCGCGGATCTCACCGACGTAGATGACGTCTGGATCCTGGCGCAAGAGCGAGCGGAGCACTGCCGCGAAGGTCAAGCCGCGTTTGACGTTGACCTCGACCTGATTCACGCCGTGCACGCGATATTCGACGGGGTCTTCTACCGTCGTGATATTGGTGGCGCCATCATTGATCTCTTGAAGGCACGCGAACAGCGTTGTCGACTTGCCGCTCCCGGTCGGACCGCAGCAGAGGATCATGCCATAAGGACGCTTGGAAAGCGGTTCGAACGCCGCGTAGTTCTGGTCGTTAAAGCCGACGGATTTGAGGTCTTTGACTTGCGGGCTCTTCTCGAGGAGCCGCACGACGATCTTCTCGCCGAACACCGTCGGCAGCGACGAGACCCGCAAGTCGAACTCTTTGCGCTGGAAACGGATGGAAGCCCGTCCGTCCTGAGGCACGTGGTGGACCGTGATGTCCATCTGCGTCATGATCTTGATGCGCGACACGACGGCGGCGTACGCGTTCTTGGGCAGGCGGCGCATCTCGTGCAGCACACCATCCAACCGGAATCTGACGGTGATGCCTTCGGCGAACGGTTCGAGGTGGATGTCGCTCGCGCCGTCGTCCACGGCACTCCGTAAGATCGAATCGACAAGCGTGACGATCGGCGTCGTGTCGGAGAGACGCCGCAGCGTCTCTAGATCCTCGACATCGGTGCCCTCACCGAAGCCTTCGGCGAGCGCCTTGTCCGCCGCGACGGAGTCGATGAGCCTATCGGCGGAATGCAGGTTTGCGCCGTGATAGACGTTGTTGATCGCGGCTTCGATGTCTTCGACCAGCGCAAAGCGGACCTCGATGTCCTTCTTCGCGCGAAGCTGGATGAGGTCGAGCGTGGGCAGATCCGCGGGATCGGCCATGGCCACGACGAGTTTGTCGCCTTTGCGCGAAAGCGGAATGATGTACTGGCTCGTGGCGATGCCCACCGGAATCGCATCCGATGCGCTCGGTTCGGGGCGCGTGCGATTCAGATCGACGAACGGCACGCCGAACACAGCCGAGAGAAAGTCATCGAGCTGCGCGTGCGGCGTGATGTTGAAGTCCACGAGGATGTCGCGCAAGCTGCGCGCCTGATACAATCGCGCGAACAGGATGCGGTCGGTGTCTGCCGGATTGAGTTTGTGGGCCTGCTCCATGCGTCGCATGAGTCGCAGATAATACGCGTGATGCGCTGGGCTGAGCGGCTGATTGCCCATCGGGCCGTCGGCTGCTTCAACCGACCGAAGATTCGGGCGTTCTTCCGAGCCGGGCGCGTAGATCGCTTCGAGAATCGCGAAGCGCTCGGTCGAGCCGAGATTTTGGAAGCGGATGCCGTATTCCGGACCGCGTTCTCCGGCGTCATCCCATACGACTTCAATCGCCGCGCGCACGACTTGACCGCCGGGCAGCGCCAGCTGCGCGAACCCCTTCGCTCCCACCGTGATCTTGTCAGCCGTTGCGAGGCGCAGACCGCCGGCGCTGACGTCCCGCGCGTCGCCGCTCGCCACCTTACCATCGTCGGTGCGCACGACCACGGAGACGTGGAGATTCCCGCGCTGGAACTTACGCCGCGCCTGGGCGATGGTGGTGACGGCACGCTTCAAGAATGGAGCTCCATTCGTTCTACCTTACATTGTCATCGGTCGCGCCCGCGATGAAGCAAAGCCGCCGGCGCACAAGACGCCCGCGGCTCCTTCGCTGTCCCGTAGGACGTATCCTTAATGTGGCTGCGGGGCTCCGGATATCGCGCCAAGGGCGTCCACAAGCTCCTTGACCGCTGCAGCACTGCGCGTCAGTGCCGCGGATTCATCGGGGGTCAGCTTGAGCTGGACGATCGCCTCGAGGCCGCCGGCGCCGAGCTTGCACGGAACGCCGATGAAGAGGTCGCGCAGCCCGTATTCGCCCGTGAGCCGCACCGCGCACGGCAATATCTTATGCTTGTCGCGGAGTATCGCATCCACCATCTCGGTGATCGCTCGTGCAGGCGCATAGTAGGCGCTGCCCGTCTTGAGCAGCGCGACGATCTCGCCGCCGCCCTTGGCCGTTCGATCGACGATCTTCGCGATGGTCGCGGCGTCCATCAATTCCGTGATCGGCACTCCGGCGACCGTCGAGTATCTCGGCACCGGCACCATCTGATCGCCGTGACCGCCGAGAACCGCAGCGTAGACGTTGTCGACACTCACTTTGAGTTCCATCGCGATGAACGCGGCCATCCGCGCCGAGTCCAAGACGCCGGCCATTCCTAAAATCCGCTCGCGCGGAAAACCGCTCTTCTGGCGTGCGACCTCGCACATGGCATCCAGTGGATTCGTGACGATGATTAGGATGCAATTCGGCGACTGTTTGACCGCAGATTCCGTGGCGCTTCCGACGATCTGCGCGTTCACCTTGAGCAAATCGTCGCGCGACATACCGGGTTTGCGCGGCAGACCGGCGGTGATCACGACGATATCCGAGTCTTTGGTCAACTCGTAATCGTTGCTGCCGGTCACTGTGACGTCCGATCCCTCGACCGGCAGCGCCTCCTGCAAGTCAAGCGCCTTGCCTTGCGGCACGCCTTCCACGACATCCACCAGCACGACGTCGGCGAGCTCCTTGGCGGCTAGCCAGTGCGCAGTTGTAGCGCCGACATTGCCGGCGCCGACGATGGTCACTTTTTTCCGCATAACGATCCTCATAGTGAGCTGCGCGACAATTGTGGCGTCTCGCGGCGTACGACTTTTACCGCACTTGCCGGATTCGGACCTGGGAGTTGCCCGTTTTCCGTGCGGCGAATGTAGCACCGTTTGCGCGGGAATACCACGTACGTGGGAATATCATGCGCAGGGAGACCACGAATGGAATCGGGTTCGAAAAACGGCAACGCCGACGCGGGCCTTCGAGGCGCGGTCGTCGGAGACACGCGGCTTTCATCCATCAACGGCGACGAAGGCCGGCTCATCTACCGCGGCATCGATATCCACGATCTCGCACGAGAATCGACGTTCGAAGAGACCGCGTATCTGTTATGGTACGGCGTGCTGCCGAGCCGCACCAGCCTCGACGAATTCCGCGCGCAACTGAGCGCTCGCCGAGAACTGCCGGCGGTCATCCAGGATATGCTCCGCTCGCTTCCCCCAGCGGCCGCGCCCATGGACGTCTTGCGCACGGCCGTGTCCGCCCTCGCGCTCTTCGACGACAAGGTCGACGATAGGTCGCGCTCCGCGACGATGGAGAAGGCGCTTCGATTGACCGCCATCTTCCCCACGATCCTCGCAGCGTTCCATCACATCGCGAACGGCCGTGAGCCCATCGCACCGCGGCGCGATCTCGACACCGCTTCGAACTTCCTCTACATGATGACAGGGCAGACGCCAAGCGATTCTGCCGCGCGAGTCCTGGACGTTGCGCTCGTTCTTCACGCCGACCACGGCATGAACGCCTCGACGTTTTCCGCCATCGTCACTTCCGCCACGCTCTCCGACATGTATAGCGCGATCACGTCGGCCATCGGCACACTCAAAGGCCCGCTGCACGGCGGCGCCAACGAAGGCGTGATCCACAACCTCATCGAGATCGGCGACCTCGACCGCGTCGCAGCATGGGTCGACGCAAAGCTCGCTGCGCACGACAAGATCATGGGGTTCGGTCACGCCGTGTACAAAGCGTACGATCCGCGAGCCACCGAACTCAAAGCGCTTGCCGGCGCCGTCGGTGCTGCCGCCGGTTCCACGAAATGGTTTGCGATGACCGAGGCGATGGAGCGGGCTGTCTGGGAACGTAGGGGTTTGTATCCGAACGTCGACCTCTACAGTGCGTGCGTCTACCACACGCTCGGCATACCGACCGCATACTTCACACCCGTTTTCGCGATGAGCAGAATCGCCGGATGGTGCGCGCACGTGATGGAACAGTATGAGGATAACAAGTTGATCCGGCCGCGCGCGAACTATGTCGGGAACCGCGGCGTCGTCTATGTTCCCATCGATGAGCGCGCGATCGACGTCGCCGTGTAGGGCGCGCCTCTATGGCGCGCCTATAGGACCTGCTGCATCACCCACGGCATCGTCGGCTTATCGCTCCCGCCCGGCGGCTCCATCGTGAAGGCCACGACGTCGCCCGACTCGACCGGCATCGGCATGTTCACCATCGCCACACCGGTCGGCATCACTCCCGCGCGGTGCACCTTCCCCTTGTGGATGATCCACGCCTGATACTTCATGCCGTGCGGCGCAGCAGGCACAACGCCGACCAGCGTTGCGTTTCGCTGCCCCGGCGGCTGAGCGAGCACGCAGTGCCACCAATGCTCGCCGCTGCCGCCGCTCATCTCCCATACTTTGCCGTGGGCGATGTCTGCGACGACGCTGTGCACGACTTTGTCGTCGGCAAGGATCGCCGCGGTATGGCGCCGTTCTAGGTCCATGGTCGTGTGCGCGAGCGCCTGCTCGCGTTTCATCTCGGCCATATTCTTTTCGGCCGCCGCTCGCGCGCCCATCGCACCGACGGCATAGCCGAATCCGCAAAGAATCACCGCCGCCGCGGCGGCAGCCGTCCACCAGCGCAGCTTCGAGGCTCCGCGAGGATCCATCGTCGCGGCGCGCCGGATCCTTCCGCCTGCACGCAGTTCGGCCCGCGCGTAGTCCGCGATCCGCTTTTTTAGGTCGTTCGAAGGCTCGGCGATTTCGCATGCCAACGGCAGCAGCTGCACGGTTCCGCGCATTTCGGCGATCGCCGATCGGCAAGCCTCGCAGCTGGCGAGATGCGCTTCGATAGCGCTCGCTTCTTCCGGGGTGACCGCATCCAGCGCGTACGCGCCGGAGATCTCTACGACGGCATCGTGATCCATCATGCGCCTGTGACCCCGGCCTCAGGGCGGTCCAACATCGATTTCAGCTTCTGCAATCCGATCCGCATGCGGCCCTTCACGGTCCCGAGCGGCACGCCCATGAGACCTGCGATTTCGACGTGTGTGTAGCCTGAGAAGAACGCGAGCTCGATGCTCTTCTTCTGCTCTGCCGGAAGCTGCTCCAGAGCGCTGCGCACGACATCGCCGCTGAGCGACGACCAGACTTGCGCCCACGTACCCGGGGCGTCCGATTCGCGTTGTTGCACGACCTCAAGCGGCACGAAGTTCGGCATGTTCGCGTGCGAGCGCAGTTTGTCGATCGCGCGATGGTGGACGATTGCCATAAGCCATGTCCGCGCGCTGCCGCGGTCGGCTCGGAACGAGCGTGCTTGGCGCCAGACGGAAAGAAACGCGTCCTGCACGACGTCTTCGGCGGCCAGCCGGTCACCGAGCACGCGGTACGCCATCGAGAAAGCAACGCGGTGATAGCGGTCGTACAGGACGTCAAGCGCGTCGAGCTCGTTGCCGGCGAGCGCCGCGATCAGCGTTTCGTCGGCCGGCTTCGGACGATCCACGTCAGCTGGGTCTTCCCATCGATTGGTATACGTCCGTCGCTAGCCGCTGGATGAGTGAGGATGGATGCCAGGCTTATGCTGGGGCGGTAGGATTCGAACCTACGGTAGGCAGATTCAAAGTCTGCTGCCTTACCAGCTTGGCTACGCCCCAGTACGCGCGATAAACCATATCCCGTGCGGGTCGGCCGATGTCCTCGTTGGGGGCAGAGGACCCGATGCTCCGTTCAAAGCGGGCCCGGAGGATCACGGCGATCCCGACAGGAGGGTGACAGTCGTCTGAACGGACCCGATCGCGCCGCGACGACCGCCATTCCCGCCGCCGCGAGGATATTTTTGTTCCGATGCAATGCCAAGAACTGGGACTGTGACAAAGCTGTGATATTCTGAAACGTTGAGGCGGTCGGATCTTTACGACAAATGCGATGCGCTGAGATTTTGCTCACCCGTTCTGCCGCCGTTTCGAGTCGCTCCTCTAAGCTAACTCCCTAAACGCTACAGCCGGGCACTCTCTGGAGTGCCGTGTGTGGGGCTAGAGAGATCAGCTCATTCATTTGCCGTTCAGCAAACCGATTACGAATCGGTCGGTCCATCACATTCCCATCCTGCGTTCATCAATCAGCAAGGTTGGGCTCATACAATACGTCTGTGATGGCCCACGTCTCTTCGATCGCGCCCCGATGCCGACGCTGAAAGGCCTCTCGAACCGGCTGCGCACGCTGCGTGGACAGCTTTTCATCAATACGAGCGATCACCATCGCGATTCGATTCTCATCGCGGCTATGCAGCGCAGCGGCACGACGTGGCTGAGCGATATCATCAATTTCGACGGCTCCTTTCGTTCGATGTACGAACCGTTTCATAACCGGAACGTGCCGCAAGTCGCCCACTTCCATACCTGGCAATATCTTCGTCCAACCGACGATTCGCCTCGCTATGTCAAGCCGGCCGCGGACATATTCGAAGGCCGCATCCGCAATCCGTGGATCAGCGCATACAACACCCGCATCGTCGCCGGGCCGCGCATCATCAAAGATGTCCGCAGTCTGATGATGATCGGCTGGATCCACGCTCACTGGCCAGAGATGCCCATCGTTCTGCTCATACGGCATCCGTGCGCTGTGCTCAACTCTCTTCTCAGGCTTCGCTGGCACAGCAACGCGGCAAAAGAGATCCTTTCCCAGCCGCAGCTGATGGAAGACCATCTGGAGCCTTTCCGCGCCGACATCCAATCCGTCTCGCGCGACGTCGACGACCATCTGCTCGCCTGGTGCGCGAACTACTATGTCGCGCTGCGTCAGCTCGCAGGCAAGAAAGTGTTCGTCGCCTTTTACGAGCGCATTCTCTCCGAGCCGCACGAAGAGATCCCGCGTCTCTTCTCGTACTTGGGCAGGCCCATCCACGATCGGGTGTTCACCCGCATGGCGGCTCCGTCGGTGCAAGCGCGTGTGTCGCGCGACGGAGAATCTAGCGCCGTTCTCAGAGGCGGCAACCTCGTCACCGACTGGCGACAGCACATCACGCAGGCTGAGATCGACCGCGCGATGTGGTGGCTGCGGCGATTCGGGCTCGACGACATTTATGGGCCTGGGTCCATGCCGCTCGTCGCCGACCTCTCCCGACACCGCGTCGCGGCATCACCCGATCGCTCGCCCGCGTACTCCTTGTAGCATCAAGCGATGCACCGCAGCAAGAAAGAAGCCGGTGCGTCTGACCGGCTTCTTTGGTATCTACTTCCGCCGTTCTTTGAGGCCTACACTCCCGTAAGCCGGCGAGCGCCGATGAACCGCTCTGCGTAGTAATCCTCGGCGAGTTGATCGATGCGAACGCCGTCGGACGACGACGCGTGCACGAATCTGCCTCCGCCGAGATAGATCCCGACGTGCGATGCGCCGGGGGCGTAGGTCTGGAAGAACACGAGGTCTCCGGGTCGGAGATCGGCGACGCGAACATGGCGACCGGCTTCGAATTGCCCATCGGCCATGCGCGGGAGGTCAATGCCGTTTTTCGCAAAGACCGCCCAGACGAACCCCGAGCAGTCGACCCCGCCGTACGACGTGCCGCCCCACGAATACGGAACCCCGAGGAATCGCATCGCAGTCGCGGTGATCCGTGCGTCGAACGCAAGAGCACGCTGTGCTTGCTCCATCGCAACGGCCGTCGTGAGACCGAACATCGGCAGCGACCCGACGTGCGTGGCCGCCCACAAAGCTTGACGCCCGGCGACCGGCGAGACGGCGGCGACATGTCCGGACTTCGCGGTTCGGCTGCGATGCATCGCTTTTTGGCTGCGATGCGTCGCTGTTCGGGCCGCTGTCTTCTCCCGATGCGTGGGAGAGATGCAAGCGGGGCGTGAGTACCGGTCACCGACCGTTATGGACTCGCCAAGCGACAGAATACTGGTATCCGACAAGCCGTTGCGCCGCTCGAGCGTGGCGACCGAGCTGCCGAAGCGAGACGCGATGCTCCAGAGCGAGTCGCCGGACGAAACCGAGTATGTGATGGCGTGCCGAACCACCGGACATGCAAATGCCGGCTGACCAAGAGAAAACGCTGCGGAGACCACGACGAGGTAGAGAGCGAGCCGCTTGAACAACGGTTCCCTTTCAACGCCTGCGGGGTTAGCTGACGGGTTAGCGCTGAAAGTGCGCCTCCGCGCCGCCCTGGCGCGGACTCACCCCTAGAGGACCTGGGTCCCCCGCTCCTCACGCAGATCGATGCACGGCCTGCGCGGAATTCGGCGAATGGATGCGGCTTCGCATGGGTGCGAATCCGCTGGTAACAATGAGTAACGTCCGGTGCTTAAATTCCGGTCGAACTCTCCTTACGAGTGTAGCCTGAAGGCCGCGATTTCGGCCATGAGGTGCGTCACTTGGGGCGGCTGACGTCGGCCCCTTCAGCAGGTCGGCCGACAGCGTCCACGTCTGTCGGCAAGCTTCAACCGTTCGACGAGACGTCCTGCCCGTCCCGAATCACGGACTCTGAGAGGCCCGAATCTTTGATGCGATGCTTTCCGCAAGTTGCTGCATCTCGATCTCGTCTTGCCCCTCGATCATGATTCGTACCAGCGGTTCTGTGCCCGACGGCCGCACGAGAAGGCGACCGCGTCCTTCCAACGCGCTCTGCACGCGCGCCACAGCTTCGCGCACGCCGTCATCAGCGTCGGCTCGAGCCTTGTCGTTCACGCGCACGTTGATGAGGATTTGCGGATAGGTCTTCAAGATCGATGCAAGGGATGCGAGCGTTTGGCCGCCAGCGACAAGGCCGAGGACGCGAACCGCAGTCGCGATGCCGTCGCCGGTGGAGTTTGCCGCAAGATCGATGACGTGCCCAGACTGCTCGCCGCCGAGACGATAGCCGCCGGCTTGCATCGCCTCGAGCACATAGCGGTCGCCTACTGCCGTCCGCAGCATCTGCACGCCCATCTCGCGCAGCGCGATCTCAAGGCCGACGTTGCTCATGACCGTGGCCACGACCGTGTCGTGGAGCAGCTGCCCGGATTGCGCGAGATCTTTGGCCCACATCGCGAGGATATGATCGCCGGTCACTGTCGCGCCTTGCTCGTCCACGAACAACGCCCGATCGGCGTCGCCGTCAAACGCGACGCCGACGCTTCCGGGTCTGCTGATGACAGCCTCGCGCAGCGCCGTGAGATCCGTGGCGCCGCAACGCACGTTGATGCGCCGCCCGTCCGGACGGCAGTGTATCGGCACGACCGTGGCGCCCAACCGCGCGAGAACCTTTGGCGCGATGTCGTAAGCGGCGCCGTATGCGCCGTCCACGACGATCGTTCTTCGCCCCAAGTCACGGCCGAGGCTCACGCAGTGTTTCGCGTAAGCGCCTACGCTTCGGCGCCGATCCAAAATCGTACCGACTTCCGTGCCGGTCGGCCGCGCTAATCGTTCGTGCGCGACGACGTGGTCAGCGATCTCGTCTTCAAGAGCATCCGCGAGCTTGCACCCGTCTGCTGCGAAGAACTTGATGCCGTTGTCTTCGATTGGATTGTGCGACGCCGAAATCATGACGCCGGCGGCGGCGCCGAGATGACGCGTCAGATACGCGACGCCGGGAGTCGGCACGATCCCAAGCTTCCAGACATCCAATCCGACCGAACAGATGCCGGCGCTCAGCGCTTCTTCCAACATCGGGCCGGAACAGCGCGTATCGCGCCCGACGAGAACGGGCCGGCGCTCGCCGTGCGCCGCGAGCGTGTGGCCCCCGGCCCGGCCCAAGCTAAAGGCGAGTTCAGGAGTTAGGAACTCGTTCGCGACGCCGCGAACACCGTCGGTTCCAAATATTCGATTCATGGGCGCAATCCGATCCCAGGGTGCTTGGCTGTGCGCACGGTGATCGTTGCGCGGACCAAAGGCGGATCGATCGTCACACCGGCGACAGGCGTCAACTGCGCGTCCACGGCGACGGGTCGGACTTCCATCACGGCGGATTCATGTGGACCAGGCAAAGCGACGGTCGTTTGGGCGGCTACGACGCTTGCGACGGCGCTCGCCGCTCCTGCCACGGTGACCGTTGACGGTTCGAGATCGGCCTGCAGATCCGGGCTTCCTTCAACATCGCGCACGACAACCGGCACGACGCGGTACCCGTAACGATCCAGGATGAGTTCAGCCGCACCGGGCGTCACCGAGCGGATGCTGTCGGTCGCCGGACCGCGCGTCGAGATCTCGACGGAATATGTGCCGATACCCTTGCCCGCCGCGTCCACGAATGCGATGAACGAGTCCGGCGTCAGACCCTCGAGCTTCGGCCGCGCGCCCGCGAGCTCGATCGTCACCTGATGCACGTTGACGCTCGCGACGAGTCCCGACGCTATATGCTGCACTGCGACCGGGAGCACGAGGGTCTTCGAATACGTCGCTTCGCCTGTCGTCAAGTAGTTGAACGTGAACCAAAGCACGATCGCGATGATCACCGCCGCGAACTTGAGGCCGAGATCGCGTCTAAACGCTTCGATCATCGACATTCTCCTGGCGCGACCACATATGGCGGATCGATTCGACCCATCCCGCCGGCTTCACGGGCGAGGGTCGGGCGAGCACAAGCCGCAAGGCTCGTTCGATGGCGGCCGCCGTCTCGAAATGTTCGGTGAGATGACCGTCCTGAACGATCGCGATTGCGCCCGTCTCTTCTGACACGACCAGTGCGATCGCATCGGTCTGTTCGGTGATGCCGATCGCCGCCCGGTGGCGCGTGCCGCGACGACGCTCGCCGGCCGTCGCTTCTTCCGAGAGCGGCAGCACGCAGCCGGCCGCGACGATCCGATTCAGATGCAAAATGGCGGCTCCGTCGTGCAGCGGCGTTCGCGGCGTGAAAAGCGCGGTGAGCAGCTCGGGCGAGACGTGCGCGTCGAGCGCCGTGCCGGTCTCCGAATACTCCTGCAGCCCGGTGTTGCGCTCGATGACGATG
>DATGJI010000026.1 GCA_035295225.1 Candidatus Eremiobacteraceae bacterium
TGATCACGCACCAGGAGGTCCGTTTCGGCGGCGACGGGGAGACGCTCGCGATCGTGCACGACTCGTCTTCGCGCGCATCGTTCGTGCCCGGCATCCTGATGGCGGTTCGTGCGGCTCGCGGCCTCAATCGCTTCGTCGACGGAATCGGAGAACTGCTGTGAAGCGCGGCGCGCGCATCGCGATCGTCGGTGCGACCGGACTGGTCGGTGAGTCGCTCTTGGCGACGCTGGAAGAGCGCGGCTTCGAACCTTCGAAGCTCGCACTGTTCGCAAGCGCTCGGTCGGGGGGTTCCACGCGCGCGGCGTTTGGCAAATCGTGGCCGGTGCGCGAACTCGCCGGCGCCGGCGACTTGGCGGGCGTCGATATCGCGTTTTTCGCCGCCGGATCCGCGACGAGCTCGGCGTATGCGCGCGCAGCGGCTTCGAGCGGCGCGCTCGTGATCGACAAATCGGCCGCGTTCAGACTCGACGAGAGCGTGCCGCTCGTCGTGCCGGAGATCAATGCTGCACGGGCGATCGGCGCCCGCCTCATCGCAAACCCCAACTGCGCCACGATCCCGCTTGCGTTGACGCTTGCACCGATCGCGCAAGAATTTGGACTCGTCTGGACGAGCGTCGCTACCTATCAGAGCGTCTCGGGCGCCGGGCGAGCCGCGCTCGACGAATATCGCGCACAGTGCGCGGGAGCGCAAGAGGTTGAGGCGCTGCCGCGCCGCGTCGCAGGGAGCGTCATACCAGAGAACGGTTCGTTCGATGCGGACGGCCACGCCGACGAAGAACGGAAGATCGCTGCGGAGTTGAAGAAGATACTCGAACTCCCAGATCTGCGCGTCTCGGCCACGTCCGTGCGCGTGCCGGTCGCCGTCGGGCACTGCGAGGCGGTTTCGTTCGGCACGCGGCGGCCGGCCACGCGGGCGCAAATCGCCGGCGTATTGCGTGCTGCGCACGGGCTGAAGTTTCTCGACGGCAACGGCTACGCCACGCCGCTCGACGTCGTCGGCACCGACGACGTCGTTGTCGGGCGATTGCGCCCCGACGATGCCCATGAGTCAGCGTGGCTCTGCTGGATCGCATGCGACAACTTGCGCAAGGGCGCTGCGACGAATGCGGTACAGATCGCCGAAGCTATCGGCGCGGCGAGCGGCGTCGCCACATGAGCGCGCAGGCGGCGCGCGACAGCCTTAAGATCGTCGTCTTGAAATTCGGCGGTTCGTCGCTTGCCACCGCCGAATTGCGCGGTCTTGCGGCCCAGCGCGTGATGGATGCGCTGCGGTCGGGTCACGCGCCGATCGTCGTCGCGTCGGCTATCGGGAGGACGCCGGATCCGTACGCCACCGACTCGCTCCTCGCGCTTGCGCAGACCGCGGCGGATGGACCGAACCGAGATCTGCTGCTTGCATGCGGCGAGACGATCGCTGCTGCGGTGTTCGCCGAAGTGCTCGAGTCAAAGGGCGTCAAAGCGCTCGCTCTGACCGGCGCGCAGGCCGGCATCACGACCGATGAATCGCACGGCGATGCCGCGATCCGCTCCGTCGACGCTCGGCGGCTGCTCGATCTCCTGGCGGCGGGCGTCACGCCGATCGTCGCCGGCTTCCAAGGCGCCACCGAGGACGGCATCATCACCACGCTCGGACGCGGCGGCAGCGATCTCACGGCGGTCGCGCTCGCGGACGCCCTGGGCAACGTACCGGTCGACGTCTATACCGACGTGGACGGCGTGATGACGGCCGATCCGCGGCGCGTGACCGATGCGCACACCATCGCGTCGCTCACATCCGAAGAACTATCCGAGCTTGCGTCGCACGGGGCGCGCGTCATGCACGACAAGGCGGCGGAAGTCGCGCATCGCTCTCGCCTGACGCTTCGTGTGCGGGGCCTGAAAAGCGGAGTCGGCACCGCGATCGACGATGACGCGGAGATCGACCGTGCCCATCCGGTCACGGGCATCGCGGCGGTGGACGGCTACACGTTCGTCCACGCGTCGCCTGAAGGCGCCGGCGGGGCGAGCGGCTGGGAGCGCGCGCTGTTCAAATCGCTTGCCGAAGAAAATATCAGCATCGACTGCGTCAATGTCAATGCAGCCGGCGTTTTCTTCATCGTCGCGGACGCACAGTTCGACGCGACCGAACGCGCGCTTGCGGGGCAGCCGATCTCGTTGCGCGCGCGCCGGGGATGCGCGAAGATCTCGATCGTCGGTGCCGGCATGCGCGGCACCCCAGGCGTCGTGTACCGCGTCGTCGATGCGCTCTCGGCAAGCGGCGTGACGATCATCCACAGCACCGATTCGAATATCACCGTCTCGGTGCTCGTGCCGGGGGCGCAAGCCTCGGTCGCCGAAAATGCGCTGCACGAATATTTTGGGTTGAAGGGGTAAAAGATGCGCCAAGGTCGATTCGGTCCGCTCATCACGGCGATGATCACGCCGATGAAGTCGGACGGTTCGGTCAACCTCGATGAAGCACGGCGACTCGCCGAATATTTGTGCGACAACGGCTCGACGGGGATCGTCGTCAGCGGCACGACCGGCGAGGGACCGACGCTCACCGACGCAGAGAAGATAGAGCTCTTTCGCGTAGTGGTCGCGGCTGTGGGCGACAACGCTTCGGTCATCGCGAACACGGGCGGCAACGACACGCGCTCGTCCGTGGAGCTCACGCGCCGCGCATGCTCGACCGGCGTGCACGGCATCCTCGCGGTCGGGCCGTTTTACAATAAGCCGCCGCAGGCCGGGCTCGTCGCTCATTTTCGCGCGATCGCGGATGCGTCCGTAGTTCCCGTGATGATCTACAATATTCCGGGGCGCACGGCAGTGAACGTCCTGCCCGAAACGCTCGTCACGCTTTCGGCGCATCCGCGGATTCGCGCGGTCAAGGAATCCAGCGGCGACCTCATGCAGATCGCCGAGATCGCCGCGAACCTGACGGACGATTTCGACGTGTACGCGGGCGACGATCACCTTGCTCTGCCCACAGCCTCCGTGGGAGGCTGCGGCGTGGTAAGCGTCGCGAGCCACGTCGCGGGGCGCGATATTCGTGCGATGTTCGCGGCATTCGCCTGCGGCGACAACGACGCTGCCCGCGCGCTGCATGCGAGCCTGCTGCCGTTGATCCGCGCGCTCTTCGCCGTGTCGAATCCGATACCGGTCAAGGCTGCGATGCGGCACTTCGGGTTCGACGTCGGCTCATGCCGGCCGCCGCTGTGCGACCTGAACGCCGAGCAAGAACGCGTTCTCGCCGCAGCGATCGCTCCTTGGTTGGCGACGGCTCAAACCACCGCCGCGGCGACGTGAGGCCAGGTTCAAGAACGACCATTGACCGGCGATAGCCCGCTCGTCGTCCTCGGCTGCCGCGTGGACGCCGTCGATGCGAGCTCAGCCGCCGAGACGATCACGAGTTGGATTCGGCAAGGCCGTCCGGCGCACGTCGTGACGCTCGGCGCGGAAATGGCGACGCTCGCTGCACGCGACGACGCGTATCGCGCGGCGATCAACGGCGCGGACCTCGTCGTGCCCGATACGGTCGGCATCGTCTGGGCCTCGCGCGTGTTGCGGCGGCCATTGCACGAACGCGTCGCCGGCATCGATCTCGTCGAACGCATCTTACGCGAAAGTCCGCCGGCTTCCATCCGCCTGTTCATCCTGGGAGCGGCGGCTGGTGTCGCGGAGAGCGCCGCGCAGGCGCTCGGCGGCGCGTTTCAAAGCGTGGTGATCTGCGGCATGCATCACGGATATTTCGATCGCGACCATGATGCGGAGCTCGCGAATGTGATCCGTGCATCTGGCGCGCGACTCGTGCTCGTGGGAATGGGTTTCCCGCTGCAAGAGGTCTGGATCCGGCAGAACTTCCAGACCCTCGGCGATGCGGTGTGCATCGGCGTCGGCGGAGCTCTGGACGTTTGGGCGGGTCGCGTCACGCGTGCGCCTGCGTCGTGGCGAAGAGCCGGATTGGAATGGTTCTATCGGCTTGTCCGCGAGCCGGCGCGGCTGCGGCGTCAACTCGCGCTGCCGCGTTTCGCGGCGCTCGTGCTCGCGCAGGCGTTGCGGGAGCGCGGCGCAAACCAAGCGCGCTGACCATGCGCGGAATGATTCTCGCGGGCGGACTCTCGACGCGTCTGCAGCCGCTGACGAACGATCTCCCGAAGCCGCTCGTGCCCGTGCTCGACCGGCCGGTGATCGGGCACGTCATCGACTATCTTGCCGTGCACGACGTCAGCGATCTCGTGGTCAACGTCCATTATTTCGCCGAGGATGTCGAGAGATATGTCGGCGACGGCGAGAACTTCAACGTCCGCATGTCGTACTTGCGCGAATCCACGCTGATGGGAAGCGCAGGTGCCGTCAAACAAGTCGAACAGCTTTTCGATTCGACGTTCGTCGTCATCGGCTGCGACGACGTGACCGACGTGGATCTTGGCGCTGCGCTTGCATTCCATCGGGAGCGCCGCGCAGAAGCGACGATCGTACTCGTGGAAGCCGATGACGTTTCGCAATACGGCGTCGTCGTCACGGAAGCGGACGGCCGGATCACCGATTTTCAAGAGAAGCCGGCCAAAGGAACCGAGCGCAGCAAACTCGTCAACACCGGCATCTACGTCTTTGAGCCGCAACTGCTCGCGCGCATTCCTGCCGCCACGTTTTACGACTTCGGCAAACAAGTGTTTCCCGAGCTCCTCGCGGCCGAAGCGCGATTCTTTGGAATGCGACAGCGCGCATATTGGTGCGACATCGGCACCCCGTCCGAATACCGTCGCGCGCACGCGAACGCGCTCACCGGCAAAGTGCGACTATCCATTGCGGACGGCGCGACGGTCCGCGACGGCGCGCTCATCGGCGCGGGTGCGACGATCGATCCGACCGTGCGCATCGAGGGTTTTGCGTCGATCGGCGCGGGATCCCGGATCGGCGCCGGCGCTATCATCGATTCGTCTATCGTGTGGCGCGGCGTCAAGGTCGGACCCAACGCGCATCTGCTCAATACGATTCTCGCTGACGACGTCGTCGTCGAACCCAATGCGTTCGTCGAAGGCGGCCTCTACGGCCGCGCCTCTCGCATTCGGTAATGTAGGGCGGACCTCTAAGGTCCGCCGGCGGACGATAAACGACCGCCCCACATTTCCAAAGCGGACGATAAACGTCCGTCCCACATTTCAAAAGGCGGACGATAAACGTCCGCCCTACATTTCCAATGAAAAGCGATTGCGTGATAACACGGCCTCATGCTCGCTCCGTTTGCCTGGATCGCAGGGATCGTGGCGCCGACGCGTTGCGCGGGTTGCGACGCTCTCGGCTCGACACTGTGTGAATATTGTTTGGCTGCGTGTATGCGTCACACGCCGGTGACCCGCGCTGCAAAGTCCGGCGCGCCATTCACCGTCGCTCTCGGCCCATATAGCGGCGCGCTCGCGCGAGCCATACGTCGCATCAAGTTCGGCGGCAGATGCGACGTCGCGCACACGCTTGGCTGTTTTCTTGCCGGGTCGATCGCGCTAAGCCTCGATATGGTAGTGCCGATGCCGCTGCATCCGGCGCGCATGCGAGAACGGGGATTCAACCAAGCCGCGCTCATCGCTCGCGCCGTCGCCGCGACACTTGGCGTCGCGCTCGAAAACCAAGCGGTTGTTCGCACAAACGCAACGGCACCGCAAAGCCGGCTGCCGCTCGCAGCGCGGCGCGCCAACGTCCGTGACGCGTTCGGCGCAGGGCGGCGGGCCACGCGTGTTCTCGGCCGACGCGTGCTGATCGTCGACGACGTCGTGACCACGGGGTCGACGTTAGCGTCGTGCGCCGCCGCGCTGCACTCGAGCGGTGCCGCGGCAGTCATCGGGGCGGCCTTGGCGATCCGACTCTGACCAACGTTCGGCCCGAGGGTAGCGCCCACAGCGGCGGCTAACAACCCGGCATGGACGATGCGAGATTCATGCAGCGTGCGCTCGAGCTCGCTGCGAAAGGTCGCGGCAATACAAGTCCAAATCCGATGGTTGGCGCGATCGTCGTCGCATCCGGCGGTGCGGTCGTCGGCGAAGGGTACCACGAGCGCGCTGGTTCCGACCACGCCGAGACGATCGCATTGCGAGCGGCGGGTGATCGAGCGCGAGGAGCCACGCTCTACGTCACGTTAGAACCTTGCGACCACCGAGGCAGAACGCCGGCGTGCACGCAGGCAATAGTGGAAGCGGGCATCAGGCGCGTGGTCGTTGCTATCGAAGACCCAGATCCGCGCGTGCGCGGAAAAGGCATCCAGCAACTCCGCGACGCCGGCATTGATGTCGCGGTCGGCGTTGAAGCAAGCGGCGCCGCGGCACTGAACTTCGCGTATCTCCATCACCGCAGCCGCGCGAGGTCGTTCGTGACGCTCAAAATGGCGGCGAGCATCGACGGGGCGATCGCGCCGCGCGCCGGCGTGCGCCACCGGCTGACAGGGGCAAAGGCCGCGGCGTTTGTCTACGATCTGCGCTTCGAACACGACGCGGTCTTGATCGGCGTCCACACGGCGATCACCGACAACCCGGAGCTCACCGTCCGTCCGGCACGGCCCCGCGCCGTGCCGTACTTGCGGATCATCGCGGATTCCAACGGCCGCACGCCGCTCGCAAGTCACGTCGTACAAGACGCCGCGACCACGCCGACAATGGTCGCCGCGACGACCGCGATCCCGGCGGAACGTCGCGACGCGCTGCTCGAACGAGGCGTGCAAGTCGTGACGTGCGCTTCCACGCCGGACGGCCACGTCGACCTCGCGGATCTCCTATCACAACTGGCGCAGCAAAATATTCTCAGCGTGCTGTGCGAAGGCGGACCGACCATCGCCACGGCCTTGCTCGCGCAAAAACTGGTCGGCAAGATCTACTGGTTCATAGCACCCGAGATCCTCGGCGCGGCAACGGTCGCTCCCGCCATCGACCGCGTTGCGGGCGCCGCTCGCCTGCACCTCGAATCTGCGGTGATGCTCGGGGAAGATCTTCTGGTCGAAGCGGTGCCCGCAACGTGATTGCGCCTTTGATCGCCGCGCTTCTCGTCACCTCACAGCCTGGACCGAATTCACGGCCGGTCCTTTCAGCCGAGCAGCGGCGTCGGATCGATTCGCTCGCCGCCGCGACCATGCTCCACCAACACCTTCCCGGCTTGTCGATCGCCATAGCGCGCAACGGCGCAATACTGTACGCCAACGGCTACGGCTACCGCGATGTACGGAAGCGCGCGCCGGCAGATCCGGGCACCGTCTATAATATCGCCTCCATGACTAAGCAGTTCACGGCCGTTGCCATACTGCTGCTGCAAGAAGACGGCAAGCTGAGCGTGGACGACAGCCTCGTGCGCTACCTTCCGGACTACCGCTACGCGCGGCAGATCACGTTGCGCGAGCTGCTCAACCACACATCGGGAATCCCCGACTACTCGATCGTGGACGGTGTGCCGCACAAAGCGACTGCTGCGCAGTTCGTCGACCTCATCAAGAACGCACCGCTCGACTTCTCACCGGGCTCTCGTTTTGAATACTCGAACACGAACTACGTCATACTCGGAATGATCGTCGAACAGGTCAGCGGCGAGTCGTACGGCAGCTTCCTCGCGCGACGTGTCTTCAGGCCGCTCGGCCTGCGCTCTACGAGTGCGCGCATGATCCCGCACGATCTTCCGGATGGTGCGGTCGGCTATACGTACGCGGGTGGCAAGATCGTCGAGGCGCCCCAAACAGCCGACGATCTCGGCTACGGCGACGGTACCGTTGATGCGTCGGTGACCGATCTCGTGCATTGGGATGCTGCTCTCGATAATGGAAGAGTCGTGAGCCGAGCGTCGTGGCGCGAGATGACGTTCTCGCCGCTCTCGCACGGGTATGGCATGCGCGGCGGCTACGGTTTCGGGCTCGACCTCGGGCATCTCTACGGCCGCCGTTACATCTTCCATCAAGGTCTGAACGTCGGGTTCGCCGGCGAGAACGCGACGTTTCCCGATGACGGTCTGGAGATCGCTGCGCTGAGCAACGGCGATCCTTTCGATGAAGATCTGTTCTTTCGCCGCGTCGTCTCGATCGTCGAACCGCCGAGCGCAGCCGCGGCAGCGGCCGACATGGTATCTGCAGCCGGCGAAGACTCCAGCATTACGCGAAAGGTGACTGCCGTGCTCGCCGGCATGCAGCGCGGATCGATCGACCCTGCGTTGGTCACGGCGGACTACGCGCGTGCGCTCGCACCTCCGACGATGCGTCAGATGTGCGCCGATGCCGGAATCAAAGGATCGCCGCAGCGTCTGATCTACCGCGGGCGCACCTATCGAGATCGAAAAGATTTCGTCTTCTACGACGTGTACTATCCCGACTCGGTCGTCGCTGTGGACGCAGCTATCGCTTCGAACGGTGCGCTCTCGCTCATCGAACTAGCGCGAGAAGATTGAACCGATGTTCACCGGCTTAGTCAGAGCACGCGGCGAAGTGCTGAAAAATGCACCGAACCCGATCGGCGGCACTCGCTTGACGATCGGTGCTGCCGAGATCGGCCGCGGAGCCGAATCGGGCGCAAGCGTCTCGGTCAACGGCGTCTGCCTGACGGTCGCCCTCATCGAAGCGTCGGCCGGTGAGCTGACCTTTGACGTCGTGCCGGAAACGCTCGCGCGGACCAATCTCGGTTCGCTGGTCGCCGGCGACGAAGTCAATCTCGAACCGAGCCTTCGCGTCGGGGATGCGCTCGACGGCCATGTCGTGTACGGTCACGTGGACGGCACGGCCACGATCTTGCGCATCGACCCCGAGGGCCAAGGCCTGCGCCTGTGGTGCGCGACGCCGCCCGCACTCGATCCGCTCATCTGCGAGAAAGGATACGTCGCGCTCGACGGGATCAGCCTTACCGTCGCCGCAGTCGACGACGGCAGGTTCGCCGTCGCGTTGATCCCCGAGACGTTGGCGCGAACGACGATGCGGTTGAAAGCACCGGGCGACGCATTGAATGTCGAAGCCGATCCATTCGCGCGCTATGTCGCGAACATCGTCCGAAAAGGTGCGCCGTGAGTCTTGAAGCGCTCAATACCTTCGCGTCCGTGGGGACGCTCGTCGTCATCGCGGCCACCGCGATCGCCGCGCTCGCGCAACTGCGCCACTCCAGAGGCGGCAATCAGATCGTCGCGCTCACCGAGTGCCGCGAGGTGCTCGAGTCGGAGGCGTTCGCCGCCGCGCTGGTTTTTGTGCGCCGCGAACTGCCGGAGAAGATGAACGATCCAGCGATCCGCGCGAAGATCCTGAGCCCGCCGCTTTCGGGCGACCTCCGCGCGATAAACATCGTCGGCAACTTTTTCGAGTCCATGGGGAGTTTCGTCAAACACGACATCATCGACGCGGATATCGCGTGCGATCTCTGGGGTGGAATCGTGGAGACCAGCTGGAAATCGCTGACGCCGGTCCTTGCGATCATGCGGCGATCTGCCGGCCCGGCGCTGTGGGAGAACTTCGAATATTTGGCTGCGGTCGCGTCAGCCTATACGGCGAAGTTCCCGGTTGGGACATATCCGAAGACGACCAAACGGATGGCGGTCGACGACGTCTGGCTCGATGCCGACAAAGCCGCCGGCATGTAGCCGCGACAATAGGCACAGCCGCCCAGCGGTAACCCGGCGGCCGCCCGTAGAACCTACCAATATGCCACTCAGCCCGGTAGAAGACGCCATCGCCGACATCCGCGCCGGCAAGATGGTCATCGTCATGGACGACGAGGATCGCGAGAACGAAGGCGATCTGACC
The DNA here is from genome assembly GCA_035295225.1 of Candidatus Eremiobacteraceae bacterium. Taxonomy (NCBI): domain Bacteria; kingdom Bacillati; phylum Vulcanimicrobiota; class Vulcanimicrobiia; order Candidatus Eremiobacterales; family Candidatus Eremiobacteraceae; species Candidatus Eremiobacteraceae bacterium. The sequence goes on from DATGJI010000026.1 coordinate 9,728, forward strand.
ATGGCCGCCGAGCTGGTCACACCCGACGCCGTGAATTTCATGACCAAGCACGGACGCGGCTTGATCTGCGTCTCCATGACCGGCACGCGGCTTGACGAACTGCACATCCCGATGATGGTGAGCGAGAACACGTCGCGCTTTGAGACCGCGTTCACCGTTTCGGTCGAAGCGCGCGTCCGCACCACGACCGGCATCTCAGCGTTCGATCGCGCCGCCACGATTCAAGCACTCGTCGAGCCGAATTCGACCGCTGCGGATTTCGTCAGCCCGGGCCACACCTTTCCGCTCCGCGCTCGAGAGGGCGGCGTGCTCGTTCGCGCGGGGCAGACGGAAGCGGCCGCCGATCTTGCCCGCCTCGCCGGATTCACAGCTGCGGGCGTGATCTGCGAGATCCTTGATGAGGACGGCACGATGATGCGCCGGCCGGGGCTGGAAGAGTTCGCCGCGCGCCACGATATCAAATTGATGACCGTCAAAGACCTCATCGCATATCGCATGCGCCACGAACTGCTCGTCAAGCGGATCGCGGAGTTCAGCATGCCGACGCGCCACGGCGCGTTCCGCGGCTTCGGCTACGAATCGCTGCTCGACGGAGCCTGCCACGTCGCGCTCGTGATGGGCGAACTCGGCGAAGGCAAGGATGTCTTGGTCCGCGTCCATTCCGAGTGTCTGACGGGCGACGCGCTCGGCAGCAAGCGCTGCGACTGCGCGGCACAACGCGACGCGGCCCTCGCGATCATCGCGCACGAAGGGCGCGGCGTGTTTCTCTACCTGCACCAAGAAGGCCGCGGGATCGGCCTTGCCAACAAACTGCGGGCCTACGAACTCCAGGACCGCGGCGCGGATACCGTCGAGGCAAACGTGAAACTTGGTCTGCCGGTCGACAAGCGCGAGTACGGCATCGGATCGCAGATCCTCTACGATCTCGGCGTGCGAGAGATGAAGATCATCACGAACAATCCCCGCAAGATCGTCGGCCTTGAAGGCTACGGTCTCAAGATGACCGGACGCGTTCCGCTCATCATGGATCGCGACGAGTTCAATACCGGATACCTCAAGACCAAAGAAGAGAAGCTCGGGCACCTGCTCGCCAACGCCGACGGCTCGCCGTGACGAAGGCCTCGGCGTTTGCGATCGTCCGAGCGCGATTCAACCACGAGATAACCGATGCGCTGCATGCCGGCGCGTTGCGCGCTTTTGCCGATCGCGCGGGCCGGGCAAGAGTGGAAACTTTTGAAGTGCCGGGCGCATTCGAGCTGCCCCTAGCGGCGTTATGGCTTGCCCGCAGCGGCGCATACGCCGCGGTGGTCTGCCTCGGCTGCGTGATCCGCGGCGAGACGCCGCACTTCGAGTACGTGGCCGGCGAATCGGCTCGTGGGATCGCTTACGTCGCGCTAGCCACGGGCGTGCCCGTGATTTTTGGTGTGCTCACCACGGAGAACGCCGGTCAGGCATGGGCCCGAGCCGGCAAGAAGCGGCGAGGCACCGCCTCGCATACAGCCGCCGATCCGGCCGGCGGCAACAAGGGCTACGAAGCAGCCGTCGCTGCCATCGAGATGGCGGCCCTCAGGAAGAAGCTGCGAGTTCCCCGGATGTAGGGCGCGCCTTTATGGCGCGCCGCCCCACATTCGCGCGCCGGCGGACCATAAAGGTCCGCCCTACATTCGCGCACCTAATTGTCCCGCAAAAGTGGGTTATTTACAATTTTGGGTGGGTATATTACAATACGTAAGTCACTTTAAATAGCCTACACACGAAAAGTGAGTACGTAGGCTGAACCTGAAAGGATCACCCACTCATGGATCTTACCAAAGACGTGCCACGCAGCGTGAAAGACACATCCCTCGACGGCGTCGTCATGCTCGCGCGGACGACCGATAAGGCGCGCGCACATGCGGCCGGAACGGTCGGCGAATATCATTACAACTGCGGCATGGATCAGAAAGTGCTCGCGTTCGTCGGCATCGACCACGAGACTTTCGAGAAACTCGCCTCGGAGAACGACGACAAGAAGCTCGGCGCATTGCTCGACGAGAAATATCTCAGCAAGAAAACGCCTGCTGAAATCGCTGCGTTCAACGCGGATTATCTCAAGATCTCGCCGGAGCCGAATTCGGACAGCTTCAAGTTCTTCATGGACTTGCGCAACAAAATCGCGCCCGATCGCGGCGACGTGACGACGTGGCCCGATCTGCTCGACCTTGACGAACACCGCGACGTGCCGCGCCGGAAGGCCGCGTAGTCATGCAGCGCGCAGCCGCACGCCACGACGTCAACATGATCGCGGCCGGGGTCGCCGCCGGTGTCACCGGCGGCGTCCTCATCGACGCGTTCCTCGCGGTCGTCAACCACATGAGCCCGATCGCCATCTGGCAATTCGTGGCTTCCGGACTCGTCGGCGGGGTCGCGTTCACATCGCCATCGTACGCCGTGCTTGGCTTCATCATGCATTTCGTGATCAGCATCGCCTGGGCGTTGATCTATGGAGCCGCCGCGCTCCGAGCGCCAGCGCTCGTCCAACGACCCGTGCTGAGCGGGCTGCTCTACGGCGTCGTTGTGATGCTCGGTATGACGATGCTGCTCGCGATCAAGCACCTCGGACCGGCCGGGGTGCCCGACGCGCTCACATTGGCGAAGAATCTGATCGGACACACCGTTTTCTTCGGATTACCGGTCGCGTTGACGATCGCTAAGGGCATGCGCGCCTAGGGTGCGAGCGATTCCAGCCGCCGGCCGCGCGAAAGCGGTCCGGCGGCTGCGATCACGCCGGCTGCGATAGCCATGCCGGCTGCGATGAACGCAAACGCGCCGCCCGGACCATACCGCGCCAAGATGTCGGCGATCCAAAACCCGACGAACACGGCGCTTAAACGACTCCAGGAGTAGACGAAACCGACCGCCCGCGCGCGAATGCGCGTCGGATAGAGCTCGGCTTGATAAGCGTGAAACGCGCTTGAGAACCAGTTGTTGGCGAGCGTCACGCCGATACCGGCGCAGATGATTCCGGCCGGCGCGCGTGTCACGGCCAGCGCCAACCCGAGAAACGCGCTCGCTGCGGCAAGCCCGACGATTTGCCATTTTCGCTCCCAGCGCTCTCCGACGAAAGCCGCAAGGGCGGGCCCGAGGGGCGCTGCCAAAGCGATGAGCGCCGTGTACAAAAGCGAGTGCACGAAACTCACGCCCTCTGCGAAGACCAGGATCGGCACCCACGAGGCGAAGCCGTAAAATCCGATCGTCTGGAAAAAATTGAAAATCACGAGCATCGCGCTGCGCGCGCGATACCTTTCATCCCACATCTCCGTCCATGAGGCGCGCGCGATGGGCGAACTTTCCGCCAACTCGATCGAAGCAGCGTCGGAACCGGCGCCGACGATGGTCTCGATGCGCAGAAGCGCGCCGACGGCTTGAACGTGCCGTCCGCGGGCCGCGAGCCAACGCGGCGATTCGGGCAGCGACCGGAACCACGGCGCTACAAAGACGGCGCCCAGACCGCCGGCGAGCGCGACGAGACGCCAGCCGTCGAAGCCGAAATACGCGTGGGGCACGAGCGCCTGCGCGATGAACGCGGCGGCCGGGACCGCGGTGAACGTGATCGTCTGACTGAGCGCGATCGCGCGTCCGCGCACGGACGGGGGCACGATCTCGCTGATGTACGCATCCACCGTCACGAGCTGGACGCCGATCCCGAGGCCCGCGAGAAACCGAAAACCGTCGATCGCGAATGGGCCGCCCGCGATCGACATCGTGACCGTCGCAACGGAATACCACACGAGCGACCACAGGAATGCCGAGCGCCGGCCGAATCGGTCCGAGATCGACCCGAACAGCAACGCGCCGGCGAACATTCCCAAGAAACCGGCCGCGGCGAAAGCCGGAATGCTGCCGAAACCGGATCCAGTGGCGGTATACACGCCTGAGCGGATCATGCCGAGCGAGATGTACGCGAGCATGAACAGATCGTAGCCTTCGAACCACGCGCCTGCCGAGATGCGGCCGACGAGCCCATAGAGGGCACGGCTGGACGGAAGCGCGTCAAGCCGCGCAGCGATCATCTCCGTCACCGAGCTCATCGTCGAATGCTTTTGGCGCGCAGGCGGCCGGACCTACCGCTGGAGGGGAAGGGGGCAGTCCGCACGGGCGAGAGAATTGCCGCAGCATGGGACCCGCATCGTTCTTCACGGGACCAGACTCGCTGCGTTGGCGCGGTGAGAATCGCGCGCTCTTCCTGACGCTTCTCTTCGCGCCTACGACCGCCGGACTCGTCGGCTTTGCGCTGCGCGAACAGATCACGGCGCAGCAGTTCGCGTTTCTGATCGTCGCTGCCATGATCTACGTCTCCATCGCACGCGGCAGGCTCCTTGGCACGAGCGTCCGCCTGCACGAACGACAGCTCCCTACCCCGTACGCCATCGCCACGCGCTGCGCGCGGACATTGGGAATGGCGGTTCCGCATGTCTTCGTGCGCGAAGATCCCTATTCGTGCGTCACCTCAGTCGGTCTGGAAGAGCCGTATGCCATCGTCGTTTCGAGCACGTGGCTGCCGCATCTCGACGACGATGAGCTGACCTTCCTCATCGGTCGCGAACTCGGGCACATCGCGGCCGGTCACACGCGCATCACGTCGCTTTTCTCGGCTTCGGGCAGGGAGAACCCATTCGTCTCGGCGGTCTTCGGAGCGTGGATGCGGCGCACGGAGTACACCGCCGACCGCATCGGTCTTTTGTGCTGCGGATCCATCGACGCCGCGGCGCGCGCGATCTTCACCTGCGCCTTTCGTCAAGTCTCGAAAAACGTCGACTACACGGCGTTCCGAGATCAGCGCCAAGAAGTTCAATCCGATCCCACGTTCAAACTTGGCGAGCTGCTCGGACAGGAACCCTACGCCACGAATCGTCTGCGCGAGCTCGAAGTCTTCGCGATCTCGCCGCTGTTCGCGACGTGGCGCGCGCGCCTCGACGAGGCAGCGGCCAAACCGCAGCCGGCGCTGCCGCAACCCGCTGCAGCGGCGCTGCCCCGCGAAGTGGACAAGAAGGCTTGCGCGAACGTGTGGCTGCGCGCCACCGCCTTCTTGCTCGACTGGGTCGTCGTCAGCGCTATCGTCAGCTCGGGCAAGGTCGTCCAAACGAGCATCACCACATCCGGCAAACCCGCCGTCGTCCACGCTTCGGACATAGCGGCGTCGACGCTGCAGCAGTTTGTGGACCAGTGGACCGCCGCGCATCTGCCGCTCATCGAGATGGGTCTGCCCGACGTCGTCGCGCTCCTACTCGTCTTCGTCTATAGCGCGATTCTCGTGGGGATCGTCGGACGCACATTCGGTATGATGGTGCTCGGGCTGCGCGTCGTGCGGCCGGATTACGGACGCGTCAGCGTTGGGCGCGCGATCTGGCAGTACTTCGTCGCCTTCTGGTCGCTCGCTCTCGTTCTGCCGCTCGCCGGTTTTTTCTGGCGGCCGTCGGTGCAGGATCGCATAACAGGAACGAGGATCGTCCGCGGTGTGATGATCCGCTGAGTCAACGTCTCGCGCACTAGGTGGCCGTCCTCGCGAAGCGAACGTCCGTTGCATGCGAGCAGCCCCTCCCCACATCGCGTACACCGACGGCATCGTAGAAATCCTCGATCAGACGCGCCTTCCGGCCGAGATGATCGTCGTCAAGCTGCGCTCCGTGCAGCGTGTGATCGACGCCATCCGAGGGCTCAAGGTCCGCGGTGCTCCGGCCATAGGCATCGTCGGCGCGTACGGCATGTGCATCGCGGCGCGGGCAGCCGGCGGCGTCGCGCGCAACGCCGATGATTTCTTCAAAGTTCTCGACGATGCCGGGCGGGCGATCGCGTCCGCGCGTCCGACGGCCGTGAACCTCTCGTGGGCTATCGAGAAGATGAAACGGCACGGGCGCGAGTTAAGCGCGACCGGACAGGGCGTCATGCAGCTGGTCGCAGCCCTTGAAGATATGGCCCGCTCGATCCACGCAGACGACGTCGCGACCTGCCGCGCGATCGGCGACGCGGGAGCGTCGCTGCTGCCGTCCGGCGCGGTCGTCTACACGCACTGCAACACCGGCACGCTTGCGACCGGCGGGTACGGCACGGCGCTCGGCGTCGTGCGTTCGGCATGGCAAGCAGGTTTTCTCAAGCACGTCTTCGTCGGAGAAACGAGACCGATGCTCCAGGGTGCGCGGTTGACTGCTTGGGAGCTCGCGCGCGACGGCATCCCGTTCACGCTCGTCACGGATTCGATGGCGGCATCGCTCATGCGTCGTGGCGAGATCAGCGCGGTGGTCGTCGGCGCCGATCGCATCGCGCGCAATGGCGACGTCGCGAACAAGATAGGCACCTACGGCCTTGCGCTCAGCGCGAGCGCACACGAGCTGCCCTTCTATGTCGCGGCGCCGAATTCAAGCATCGACGCGGCGATCGCGAGCGGCAGCGAGATAATCATAGAAGAGCGCGACGGTCTCGAAGTCCTTGAATGTGCCGGCGTGCGGATCGCGCCGGCGGAGGCGCAAGCTGCAAATCCTGCGTTCGACGTGACGCCGGCCGCGCTCATCTCCGCTATCATCACGGAGACCGGCGTCTTGCGGCCGCCATTCGAGGCGGCGATCGTCGCTGCAGTTGCCGGCGGCGGCGCGGCGAACGCAATCGCGTGAGTCCAAAAAAGACCGGCGAGAGCTCGCCAAGTTCGCCCAAGAAACCGGCCGCGAAACCTCGGGCGAGCGCGAAAGCGATCCTCTCGTTTTACAATTTCGCGGACGCGCAGCCGGACCCACTGCCGCGAATCATCGTGCTTACCGGTCCCCAACCGATGCTCGCTTCGATCGTCTATGCTCGCATGATCGCTTCAGTCCTGCCTGATGAATCGTCGCGCGCTCTCAACCTGGATGAGATCGACGCGTCGGACGAAGCGGCGGTGCGCGCGATTCCCGGCAAGGCGGCCGCGTTGCCGTTCTTGTCGTCAAGGCGCGCGGTGGTGGTGCGCGGCGTCATCGATCTCAAGGCCGACGATCGCGCCGCCCTCCGTTCGGCGCTCGAAGGCATGCCGGAACACGCGCTCGTCATCGTCGACCATTCCGGAGTGCCGCAGCGGGCGCAAGGCAGACGGTTGGCGGATGAGGCGGCTTCGCTCGCCGGCGCGGCCGACGACGGCATCGTCGTCGAGTGCGCGCTCGATGTGCGATCGAGCGGACGGTTCGTGGACGAAGTGGCCGCGCGAGCCCACGTCACCGTCGAACCGGCGGCGCGATCGCTCTTGGCCGGAAGTCAAGACGCGGCGGAGATCACAAACGTCATCGAAAGGCTCGCGCTCACTGCGAACAAGGGCCGGATCACGTCCGAGGCGGTCAAAAATTCGATCCAGCCGTACGATGATATCAAGCTCTGGAATTTCACGGCAGCGGTCCACGCAGGTGACACCGATGCCGCTCTGCGTCTCGTGCGCGAAGTCATGGATAAGCCGGACAACATCGCCGGCCCGGTCTTCGTCCTCGCCGCGGATGCGGTCGTCATCTGGGAGCTGAAACATTCGGCTGCGGCCGCGTATGCCGAAGCGGCGGGCTTGAGTCCATATCGCATCGCCGCCTTGCAGACCGCGGCGCGCACGGCAACGCCCGAGCAGGCGGCAAAGGCAGTCAGCTTGACGAAACGCGCGCTGGACTACATGTTCACCGGCCACGGCGAACCATCGGTCATGTTAGACGAATTGATCGTCCGGCTCTGTTCGTTGCGCCGAGGGCGCAGCCGCGCACCCCGCGAAGCGATGGCGTAAGTGACCTCATCCTACTCATCTCCATTTTCATGGCGCTACGGCAGCGCCGCGATGCGCGAGCTTTTCTCCGAAGAGACCAAACGCCGCATGTGGCGGCGCCTCTGGGTTGCTCTCGCGCGCTCGCAGATGGCTGCGGGAATCGTCTCGGCCGACGAACTGCGCGATCTCGAACGCAACGTCGACCGCGTGGATCTGGCAGCCGCTCAGGCGATAGAAGAAGAGATCGGCCACGACCTCATGGCAGAGGTGCGCGTCTTCGCTTCGCAGGCGAAGGCGGGCGGCGGCAAGATCCACCTCGGCGCTACGTCCATGGACGTCGAAGACAATGTGGAAACCGCGCGTATCCGCACGGGCCTCGCGATGCTGCAGCGCGCCACTCGCGACCTGCTCGAAGTCTTCGCCGGGCGGATCGAGGAATTCGCCGACCTGACGTGCATGGCATACACGCATCTGCAGGCCGCGGAGCCCACCACGCTGGGAATGCGATTGAGCCTATGGGCGCAAGATATCCGCTTCGATCACGCCGAGCTTCGCCGCCTCGCGGCGTGGGTGCCGGCGAAGGGGATGCGCGGTGCGGTCGGCACGTCGGCCTCTTATCACTCATTGCTTGATGGGACGAATCTCACGCCCGCGACGCTAGAGTCAGATGTCCTCGGGGAGTTCGGCCTGACCGCGGTCGCCGTGAGCGGCCAGACATATCCGCGCAAGCTGGACTACCAGGTCATCGCAGCGCTCGCCGGCCTTGCCGCTTCGTGCTCGAAATTCGCTTTCGACGTCCGAATCCTCGCATCGTCGCCGTTCGGTGAGGTCGGCGAACCGTTCGGGAAAAAGCAAGTCGGGTCGTCGTCGATGCCGTTCAAGCGCAATCCGATTCTGTGCGAGCGCATATGTTCGCTCGCTCGGCTCGTCGCTTCGCACGCCCAAGTCGCATGGCAGAACGCTGCTGAAAATTTGTTGGAGCGCACGCTCGACGATTCGGCGAACCGCCGCACGCTGCTCCCGGAAGCGTTCTTGGCTGCCGACGAAATCGTGCGGCTCGCGAAGCGCGTCGTGTCAGGCCTTCGCGTGGACGAGCGGCGCATCGCCCACAATCTCGCGGCGTTCGGACCGTTCTCTGGAACCGAAGCAATCCTCATGGCTGCGGCAAAGCGCGGGGCCGATCGTCAGGCGCTGCACGAGACGCTCCGTAACGCTTCCATGACAGCGTATGATGCGATCGCGCGCGGCGAAGCCAACCCGCTCCAGTCGCTTTTGTCGAAGGATGCGCAGGTCTGCCGCTACGTCAAACCGGAAGAATTGGGAGCGCTCATGGATCCGCAGCATCACGTCGGTGACGCAGCGGAACGCGCGCGATTATTCGCTAGATCTCTGCACGCCCTGGAGCGGGAATGAACAAAGGATCGGAAGTAGGCCGCGGCAAGACCAAGGTGCTTTTCGAACACCCCGAGCGGTCGGATGCACTCGTCATCGTCCAACAGGATCAGATCTCGGCCGGAGACGGCGCCAAGCGCCATGTGATTCAAGGCAAGGGCCGCTTGGCCGCGCTCACCACGGCGCGAATCTACCGGCTGCTCAACGCATGCGGCATTCCCACGCACTTTCTCAGCGGAGGCGAAGACGAAGACGGGAACGAGATGCTCGTCCGCCGCTGCACCATGATCCCCATCGAAGTGGTCGTGCGCGGAGTCGCTGCAGGCTCGTATCTCAAGCGCAATCCGGGGGTGAAATCCGGCACCGTGCTCGCGCCGAGACTCGTCGAATACTTCTTCAAGGACGACGCGAATCACGATCCGCAATACACAGCCGACCAGATCGTCGACGAAGGTATCGCTACCACCGCCGAATTAGCGCAGATGACCGACGTGGCCCGGCTGGTGTTCGACGTCCTTGCCCACGCGTGGCGCCGCGCAGACGTGTTGCTCGTGGATCTGAAAGTAGAATTCGGGCGCGCGACCGACGCGGACGGAAACACGGAGATCATCCTGGCAGACGTCATCGACAACGATTCGTGGCGCATCTGGCCCGGCGGCGATCAAGCGCTGATGCTCGATAAACAGATCTACCGGAACATGGCCGCGCCGACTTCGGACGACCTCGGCGCCGTCAAATCCAAATACGAAGAGGTGGCCGAACTCGTCGGGAAATTCCAGAAGAGCACGGGCGGATTCGTGGGAATCATCATGGGTTCGGCGGCCGACGCGCCGCACGCCGACAGGGTCGCAAAGGCGCTCGGTCAGCTCGGCGTGCCGTCGCGCAAGCACGTCGCATCGGCGCACAAGACGCCGACGTACGCGCTTCAGAGAGTACAGCAGCTCGACAACATGCTCGGCCGCGTGGTCTACGTGACCATCGCCGGCCGCTCGAACGCGCTCTCCGCTTTCGTCGACGCCGCCACCGCCAACCCGGTCATCGCGTGCCCGCCAATCGGCTCATCGTTCGGCGGCATGGACGTCCTCTCGAGCCTGCACCTGCCGTCAGGCATCGGAAGCACGGTCGTGCTTGAGCCCGAGAACGCCGCGTTAGCAGCGGCGAAGATCCTAGCCGTGGACGACACGGTGCTGTACGGTCGGGTGCTTGTGACCCAGTGGCGCAACCGCGTCCAGGTGATGGAAGGCGATTCGCGCGTGAACGCGCTGCCGCAGTCGAACGGCAAAGCGTAGGCGGTGGCCGCACAAGCACCGGCTTCTGCGGCGGAACGGATTCGGTGCTCGGGGACCGACGAAGAACTGCGCCGCGAGGCGCAGCGCGAACGGCTTGCCCTAACCCCTGACGAGCTGCGCCAGATCGCGCAGCGCATCGGCCGAGATCCGACGCGCGCGGAAGCCCACGCGTTTGCGATCCAATGGAGCGAGCATTGCTCGTATAAGAGCAGCCGCGCCTTGCTGAAGAAGCTGCCGACGCAAAGCAGCGATGTCATCGTTCCCGTCGGCGAAGACGCTGGGATCTTGCGTGCGGGGTTCGTCGACGGTGTCGAGTACGGCGTCGTCGTCGCGCACGAGAGTCACAATCATCCGTCGCAAGTCGTGCCCTTCGAAGGCGCCGCCACCGGCGTAGGCGGAATTCTGCGCGACGTCTTGTGCATGGGCGCCGAGGTCGTCGCGAGCGCCGACCCGCTGCGATTCGGGAAGCCGATCCCCGGGTCGCATGCCGCATACGTCGCCGCCGGCGCGGTGGACGGCATCGCAGCGTACGGCAACGCGGTTGGCGTGCCGAACATCGCCGGTGATATCTACTTCCACGATTCGTACACGGACAATTGTCTCGTGAACGTCGTCGCGCTCGGGCTTGTGCGCGCCGATCGCATCGTCCACAGTCGCGTGCCGCCGGGAGGCGCAGGCTACGACCTCGTGCTGGTCGGCAAAGCCACCGACGGTTCCGGATTCGGCGGCGCCGCCTTCGCATCGCTCATCCTCGACGCGAGTCAGTCGCAGGCGAACAAGAGCGCCGTCCAAGTGCCGGATCCGTTCCTCAAGAACGTGATCATGCGCGCCACGTATGCGGTCTGCGAACGGGTCTTCAAAGATGGGCTGGCCGTAGGCTTCAAAGATCTGGGCGCCGGCGGCATCATGGGGAGCAGCAGCGAGCTGTGCAGCGCGGGAGGGTTCGGGGCGCGGATCGAGATCGAATCCGTGCCGCAGGCCGTGGCCGGTCTGCCGCCGTTCGTCATCGCCTGCGCCGAGACGCAGGAGCGCATGCTTTGGGCGGTGCCGCCCTCGTTCACGCCCACGCTGCTTTCGATCTATAACGAGCGCTTCACGCTGCCCGATGTCGCGGCTGGCGCACGCGCTGCCGTCATCGGCAGCGTGACCGAAGAGAAGCGATACGTGGTCCTCTCGCGCGGCAGCGCGGTGATCGATCTTCCGATCGACGTCTTGACCGGCTCGATCGCGCGGGAAATCGGCGACGTTGGGCCGACTGGCGTCGGCCCCTTCAAAGATTCCGCGAACACCGACCTGACTGAAGGGGCCGACGCCTCTGAAGGGGCCGACGCCTCTGAAGGGGCCGACGCGAGTCGGCCCACAATCGACGACCTCGAAAAAATGATTCTTTCCGTGCTCGCGCACTCTGACGTCTGCAGCCGTCGTCCGTTGATCCAACATTACGATACGGTCGTCCGCGGCGCGACGGCGATACCGTCCGGCTACGCCGACGCGGGCGTCATCATCATCCGGCGCGGTGGACGAGCGGGCATCGCTCTCTCCGTTGACGGCAATCCCCGTTTTGGCGCGATCGATCCGCGCCTTGCCGCTGCGCACGCGGTCGTCGAGTCGGCGCGCAACGTCGCCGCCGTGGGAGCACAGCCGATCGGGCTTACGGACTGCTTGAACTATGGCAGCCCGGAAGATCCAGCAGCCTACGCGCAGCTCGCGGCCGGCATCGAAGGCTTGGCAGAAGCGGCCAATTCGCTGCACTTGGGAATCCCGGACGAACCGTTGCCCTTCGTCAGCGGCAACGTCTCGCTCTACAACGAGTCGAGTTCCGGTCGCGCGATCGTGCCATCGGCGATCGTGGCGTGCATCGGCCGCGTCGACGATGTGAGCCGTACGGTGACCATGCAGCTCACCGGCACAGGCAATCGATTGTTCTTGTTAGGCGGGCGCACGCCGCATCTCGGCGGCTCCGTCGCCGCGAACCTGGCGGGCGCGGGCGGAGGCCCGCTGCCGCCGATCGACTACACCGAAGCGAATGCTTCCATCCGTACGGTCTTCGACGCGGTACGAGGCGGCGCGATAAGCGCGGCGCACGACATCTCCGACGGCGGTCTCATCGCGTGCGTCGCTGAGATGTGCCTCGGCGGCGATGCGAAGGGTGCGATCGGCGCACGACTGGAACCGCCGGCGCGTTGGGCGCCGGCGATCGACCGCGATGCGGCGCTCTTCGGCGAAGCGGGTGGCTTTGTGGTGGAAGTCGCGCCGGCTCGCGTGGGCGCTTTCGAAGCGGTCTGCACCGCGATGGGCGCTCGGCCGGTCGCGATCGGCGTGAGCGGCGGATCTTCGCTTGCGATCGCGGGACTATTCGACATCGCTCTCAACCGCCTCGCGGCGGCGTGGTCCGCGCCTCTGCGCGAGCTCTTCGATTAGCATGCACGATCCGCTGGTAGCCGTCGTCGTCTTCCCGGGCACGAACTCCGAAGAGGAGACCGTAGACGCATGTCGCGATGCCGGTATGGACGCGCGGCTCTTCATGTGGAGCGACGACGCCGCGGCGCTGCGCGCATACGACGCCTACGTGCTGCCGGGCGGATTCGCTCACGAAGATCGCGTGCGCGCGGGCGCCATCGCCGCGAAAAGCGCGGCGGTCGCCACGATCGTCGAAGAGGCCGGGAAAGGAAAACTCGTCCTCGGGATATGCAACGGCGCCCAAGTCATCGCCGAGACCGGTCTGCTCGGAGACATCGCGATCGCACGAAATCTGCCGGCGCGCCGGTTCGAATCGCGCACGGTGGACGTCGTCGTCTCCGAATCGGCGGATCGTTGTGCGTTCACGCGCGGTCTGGCTCCAGGATCGATCTTGGTGATGGCGGCGGCGCACGGCGAAGGCAGATTCTTCGGAAGTTCCGAGACGTTCGCGGCGCTTGAGGCCAGCGGGTGCATCGTCTTGCGCTACGCCGGCGACGCGCACAACGGGTCCATGCACCGCGCCGCCGGCATCTGCAACGCCGGAGGAAACGTACTCGCGCTGATGCCGCATCCCGAACGCCTCGCATGGCGATTCAATGTCGCCTACCGCGATCCAGACGCGCGGGGCGGCGATCCGAACGAGCCCGCCGGCGCCCACGCGATCTTTCGGACCATGGCGACTTCGTTGCGCGAACAAAGCGCTGAGGCGACGCGATGATCGTCGAATGCGCGGTGGAGTTGTCCATTCCGGACAACACGGCGTACACGGTGCTCGTCGCTTTGCGCGCTCTCGGCTACGCCGAGCTGACGCGCGTGGAGCGAGCGGACCTCTTCCGTTTGGATGTACCGGACCAAGGTCTGTCGCGCGACGAAGTCGCCCGCGCGATCAGCGGAGCCGAGGTCATCTTCAACCCGAATAAACATCGCCTTTCGATTTCGGCGACATCGGACAAACGCACCGAACCCGTGGTGGGGCAAGCAACGCTTGCCCACACCGAATTCGAGGCCGTCGTCACGGATCGTGACGATGATTCGAGCAAGCTGACCCGTCTGTTGGCCGAGCGTTTCGGACTGGCAGGCCTGCGATCGGTAGAACAAGCCGTCGCCTGGCGTTTGTTCGAAGGGGACGTCCCCGCCACTGCCCAGCGTCTCGAGTGGGCGTGCCGCACGCTGCTCTGCAATCCGCATTCGCAGTCGTCGATCATTCGTGCACGGCCCGCAAGGACTCCGGTGGGTGTCGGAGCGGCGGTCGTTGAAACGTAGGCCATGAGACGCAAATCCGCGCAAACGCCTCACTTGCCGCAGCTCTTCACCATCGCCACGCTCGGCAGCCATTCGGCGCTGCAGATCCTCAAAGGCGCAAAGGACGAAGGGTTCCACACGCTGGCCGTCGTCACGCCGCAGAACGAACGGCTCTACGCCAGCTTCAATTTCGTCGACGAAGTCATCGTCATCCCGACATACAGCGATTTTCCAAAACTCGAGTCGGAACTCAATCGCCGCAAGGTGATCCTCGTGCCGCATGGTTCGTTCGTCGCGTATCTCTCGATGGATGAGCACAAAGCCATGAAGACGCCGTACTTCGGGAACAAAGCGGTGTTGGATTGGGAAGCCGACCGGCTGCGCCAGCGCGAGTGGCTCCTGCGCGCCGGGCTTCGGATGCCGCGTCAATTCACGAAGGCCGCCGAGATCGATCGGCCGGTGATCGTCAAGCTCTACGGCGCGCTCGGCGGCAAGGGCTATCTGTTCGTGAAGAACACCGAAGACTTTCAGCAGCGCGCGACGCATCTCGTCGAGCAGCAGTTCATCATGCAGGAGTACATCATCGGCGTTCCGGTGTACATCCACTATTTCTATTCGCCGCTCACCGGCAAGCTTGAGATTATGTCCATGGATCGCCGTTACGAATCGAACGTCGACTCGCTTGGCCGAATTCCGTCCGCGGATCAAGAAGGCTGGGATATCCACCCTTCGTACGTCGTCATCGGCAACCAGCCGATCTCACTGCGCGAATCGCTCCTGGCTGAAGCCTTTCACATGGGCGAAGCTGTGGTCCGCGTGAGCCGCGAGATCTGTCCGGACCGCGGTCTGTTCGGTGCGTTCTGCCTCGAGACGATCGTCACGCCGGAAGCCGAATTCTTCTTGATGGAGATTTCAGCGCGCATCGTGGCGGGCACGAATCTCTTCATCGATGGTTCGCCGTACTCGTACCTCAACTACGACGAGCCCATGTCCACGGGTCGCCGCATCGCCCGCGAGATAAAGAATGCGCTCTTCAGCGAAAGCCTTGACCTCGTGCTGGATCAATCCGGCAGGATGACGTTCGACCTGCCCACGCTCGACAACCCCGCGGTCGCGATTCCCGGTCCTGGCGTGCGCGCGAATTGACGCAGGTCGGTCACGCTGCGCTCGCCGGTTATGACCGATCGCGGCTGACCATCTCGTGCGTCGGTTCGCACTCCGCGTTAGACGTCTGCCTTGGAGCGCGGCGCGAAGGTCTGCGCAATCTCGTCGTCACTGCGCGCGGCCGCGAGAAGACGTACGCCGACTACTTCGCCTCACGGGCGGACGGTTCGGGCTGCGTGGACGAAACGCTCATGGTCGATCATTTCGCCGACATCCTCAGGCCGGACGTGCAGAGCGAACTGCTCTCCCGAAACGCGATCTTCGTGCCGAACCGGTCCTTTGAGGTCTACGCGCGGCAGAAGTATCCCTATGCGGAAATCGAGCGGCTCTTCACAGCTCCCATGTTCGGCTCGCGCAAGCTGCTGCGCGCTGAAGAGCGCGACGAGCCATCCAATCAATATGCGCTGTTAGAGAGCGCCGGCATCCGCTTCCCGCGTCGCTTTGCGTCGCCCGATGAGATCGACGGCTTCGCGCTCGTGAAGGCGCCGCATGCAAAAGTCTCGTTCGAACGCGCGTTTTTTCTCGCGTCGAGCCCCGCGCACTACCGGCGCCGTTCCGACGAACTCATCGCAGCCGGGGTCGTCGACAAAAAGGGCCTCTCGACGGCCGTTATCGAGGAGTACGTGTTCGGTCCCACGGTCAATCTTAATTTCTTCTGGTCGCCGGTTCTCGGCGAACTCGAATTGTTGGGCACGGATACCCGGCGTCAGACGAACATCGACGGCGTCCGGAATCTGCTCGCGGCGGATCAGGCGTCGCTCGCCGATTCGTTCGCGCCGTCCATGGAAGAAGCGGGGCATATCGCGGCGACGCTCACCGAATCGATGCTTGAGCAGGCGTTTGATATGGGTGAGCGATTCGTTCGTGCCGCGCGAGAAGCGCAGCCGCCCGGCATCATCGGGCCGTTCGCGCTCCAGTGCGTGATCGCGTCGGGTCCGCCGAAATCGTTCGTCGTCTACGATGTCAGCTTGCGCATTCCAGGGTCGCCCGGCACGAAGTTCACGCCGTATTCGGGCTATCGCTGGGGACGAGAGATCTCGGTAGGCGAACGCATAGCGCGCGAGGTCGTCTTGGCCAGAGACGCAGGGCGGTTGGAAGATGTTTGCACATGAAGGGAAAGGCAAGGATGCGCGCATGCAGACCGTAGAGCTATCGATAGCCGATAAGTACCGGCGCTACGTCAACACGTATTTCTTGAAGAAGGTCCAGCCGATCGTGATCGACCGGGCCGAGGGAGCGACGGTCTGGGATGAGAGCGGCCGCGCGTACGTGGACTTGTACTCCGGCATATCGGTCGTCAACGCCGGCCACAACCGGCCCGAGGTCATCGATGCCGCCATCGCGCAGATGCGCAAGCTCATCCACTGCAATTCCTACATCTACCATAATAAGCCCACAGCGGACTTCGCGGAAGCGCTCGCGTCGATCATGCCGAGCCCAGACCTACGCGTCTCGTTCTTCGGCTCGAGCGGCGCCGAGGCGGTTGAAGGCGCCATGCGGATCGCAAAACAGTTCACGAAGCGCACGGAGTTCGTCGCGCTGGAGATGTCGTTTCACGGCCGCACCGCCGCCACGCTCAGCGTGACCGGCAATTGGAATCGCAAGAAGGGCGGCGGACCGTACATGCCAGGCGTCGCGTTTGCACCCGCGCCGTTCGCCTATCGGAGCGAGCACGGTGCAGATCCGGAACGGTTGGCGCGCGAAGCCGCCGATGCGATCGAATGGGTCATCGACACGCAGACGTCTGGTTCGGTGGCCGCGTTCATCGCGGAGCCGGTCATGGGCGAGGGCGGCATCATCGTGCCGCCGCCGAACTACTTCAAATACGTGAAAGAAATCCTCGACCGGCGCGGCATTTTGTTCATCGCCGACGAGGTGCAGAGCGGATTCGGCCGCACGGGCAAAATGCTGGCCATCGAGCATTTCGGAGTCGTGCCGGATATCGTGGTCACGGCCAAGGGGATCGCCGATGGCTTCCCGCTTGCGGCGTTCACCACGCGCGAGGAGATCGCACGAGCCTTCACGCCGGGCGACCACCTCTCCACGTTCGGTGGTAATCCTGTCGCGTGCGCGGCGGCACTCGCCAATCTGGAAGTCCACCGCCGCGAGCGGCTTTCGGAGCGATCGGAAGAAAAAGGTGCGCGCACGCTCGCCTTGCTTCGCGAGCTCGCCGCCAAGCACAAAGCGATCGGCGATGTTCGCGGTGCCGGATTGATGATCGGCATCGAAATCGTCGCAGATCAAAAATCGAAATCGCCCGACGCTGCACGCGCGACGCTTATTCAAGATCGGTTGCTCACGGACGGCTTCTTGATCGGGCTGGGCGGATACCACGGCAACGTGCTGCGTCTGCAGCCGCCGCTCGTCATCTCGGACGAGGACCTAAACCGCGGCGTTCGCGCTCTCGATGCGGCGCTCGCGTAAAAAGGCGCTCCTGCGGCAACGCAGGAATTGACCGGGATGCAGCAAGCCACTCGGGAGGCGCCTCAGGTCTCGGTCGGCGCGGAGACCGTCATCATCCTTGATTTCGGCGCACAGTACGCGCAGCTTATCGCGCGACGCGTGCGCGAAGCCCACGTCTACTCAGAGATTCTTCCTTACGATACACCATGGGCCGAAATCGAGGCGCGCAATCCGGCGGCATTCATCTTGACCGGCGGCCCCGAATCGTGCATCGCGCCGGGCGCGCCGCATCTCCAGAAGCAGGTCCTCGACAGCGGGAAGCCCATCCTCGGCATCTGCTACGGATTGCAGGAGCTTGCGCGCATCTGCGGCGGTCGCGTCTCGCCCGGCACGACAAGCGAATACGGCAAGGCGGATCTCAAAGTTCTGGCGACGGATTCGCCATTGTTCGCCGGCGTCAGCGATCGATCGCAGGCATGGATGAATCACACCGACACGGTGACCGAGCTGCCGGCCGGATTCGTGCCGCTCGCTTCGACTTCGAACTGCGCGCTTGCCGCCGTCGGCGATCGGGCGCGAGGGCTCTATGGAGTACAGTTCCATCCCGAGGTGATGCACACCACGGATGGTCGCATCGTCTTAGACAATTTTCTGCGCCGCGTCGCCGGCTTGCGCGATCGATGGGAGATGTCGTCGTTTGCGACTCGAGCCATCGAAGAGATCCGACAACAGGTCGGCGACGCACGCGCGATCTGTGCGCTCTCCGGCGGTGTCGACAGCGCCGTCGCGGCGACGCTTGTCGCGCGTTCGATCGGCGACCGCCTCACGTGCATATTCGTCGATCACGGTTTGCTGCGCGAGCATGAAGCGGAAGAAGTGGTCGCGGCGTTTCGCGACGTCATGCACCTTGACGTCGTCGCAGTTGATGCGCGCGACCGCTTCTTACGTGCCCTGACCGGCGTCAGCGATCCGGAAGAGAAACGAAAGATCATCGGCCGCGAGTTCATCGCCGTGTTCGAAGAGCATGCGCGCGCGATTCCGGGCGTTGAATTCCTCGTCCAGGGTACGCTCTATCCGGATGTCATCGAGAGCAAGACCGCCGCAAGCAAGGTCGGTGCGAAGATCAAGACGCATCACAACGTTGGCGGACTTCCCGAGCGCATGGCGTTGCGGTTGATCGAGCCGCTGCGGCTGCTGTTCAAAGATGAAGTCCGTGCGCTCGGCCGCGAACTCGACTTGCCGGAGACGATCGTCGGCCGACAGCCATTCCCGGGACCGGGTCTTGCCGTCCGCGTCTTGGGCGCGGTGACCGAAGAACGCTTGCGAGTGCTGCGTCGCGCGGACGCCATCGCGCGCGAAGAGATCAAACGCGGTGCGACGCCCGAACCTTGGCAGTACTTCGCCGTGCTGACGCCGCTGCAAAGCGTCGGCGTGATGGGAGACGGACGGACGTATGCCGACTTGATCGCGATTCGCGCCGTGACCAGCGACGACGGCATGACCGCCGATTGGGCGCGCCTTCCATACGAAGTTCTGCAGAGGATATCCACGCGCATCGTCAACGAGGTTCCGGGCGTGAACCGCGTGGTCTACGACGTCACCTCGAAGCCGCCCGCGACCATCGAGTGGGAATGACGGATCTCGCCGCGCTTGCGGCGCCGATCATCGATACACGCTTTCGAGACCTATTCCAGCTGACGAGCGTCATCTCGCTCGTGTTCCAGATCAGCGTCACGGCGCTGATCGCGCTTGTCTCGTTCATCGTGTCGCGAGCTGTCCGGCGCGGGCTCTTTCCGTACTGGGCGAGCGGCTGGGCGTGTTACACGTGCTCGCTCGTGGCTATCTTACTGGCAAACCGCGTCACGGCGATAGCACCTGTCTTCTATTTTGCCTATTTCTTCTTTGAGTACGCAGCCATCGTTTTCATCTTCGCCGCCTGCCGCCACACCGCCGGCACCGATCTACCCAGCGGGCGCGTTTGGTCGACGCTTGTTCCGGCCGCCATCGTAGCGATCGTGCTCGTCGGGTTTCCGACGGTGTTCCTCTGGCGCTATACGTTTCACAACGGCATCCTCGGCTTTGGGTGGGCCGCCTGTCTTGTGGCGCTCTTGCCTGCCCTGCGCGAGCGCGCGAGCGGACCTGGCGTCCGCCTCACGGCAGCCGGTCTCGCGCTGCTCTCGCTCGACTATCTTCAGCATTGCGCCTCGAATTGGTACCTCCACGCGCAGCACGTCGCCTTGAGTCCCTACTATTATACTGTGACATCGCTGATCGACGGGATGTTCGAGCTCATGCTCGGTTTCGGAAGCGTCGTCGTGATCGTGGATAGGGTTCGCGCTGAATTGGCGGCGGCCAACGAAGGATTGCGTGTGGCGCACGACCGCACAGCGTCCGCGCTGAATCGCGATGCGCTGACTGGGGCGCTAAGCCGGTACTCGTTCGAACACGAACATCGCGAAGCCGAGAAGAGCGACCGGCGTGGTACGATCGTGGTGGTCGATCTCGACGGCCTCAAGCAGATCAACGACTCGCTGGGACACGCGACCGGCGACGCCGCCATTCGGGCGGTCGCGCGGGGACTTGCCGATCTCGTGCGCGGAGAAGACAAAGTCTATCGGCTCGGCGGCGACGAGTTCGTCGTCGTCATGCCGGGCATGCCGCTCGAATTGGCGCGAAGCCGGATGCAACGGCTCGACGATGCCATCAACGCGCGCATGGAACCCGGATCTTCGTGGCTCACCGTCAGTCACGGGCTTTCCGAATTCACCGGCGACGACACGGAGAGCGCGCTGACCGCGGCAGACGCGGCGATGTACGCGGAGAAGAGCGGTCGCAAGGCAGCCCAGGAGAAGGCGTGAAGGTTCTCGTCGTCGGCTCCGGCGCGCGCGAGCACGCGTTGGCGTGGAAACTCGCGCAGTCGCCGTCCGTCAAATCCGTGTGCGCCGCTCCCGGGAACGCCGGCACCGCATCGTACGGCGAGAACTGGACGGGCGTCGCCGTCACAGCGTCGCCGACGCTCGTGGAGCGCTCGGTCGCGGCGAAGATCGGCCTCGCGGTGATCGGCCCCGAAGCTGCTCTCGCAGCCGGCGTCTCGGATGCGTTGCGCGCCGCCGGCATTCCCACATTCGGACCGGGGCGAGCCGGCGCACGACTTGAGTCGAGCAAGGCGTATGCAAAACAGTTCATGGCGCGAAACGGCATACCCACGAGCCGCTTCCGCATCGCGCACGATGCAAAGCAAGCGCTGAAGCACCTGAATGAATGGGAATGGCAGGGCGTCGTCGTCAAAGCCGATGGCTTGGCTTCCGGAAAGGGCGTGGTCGTGTGCGACACGTCGGAAGAAGCAGCGGCGCTTGTCGAAGCGTGGTATCGCGACCATCGAGTGCCCGGCGGCGGCGCGACGATCGTGCTCGAAGAACGATTGACCGGCCCCGAAGCGTCGATCATGGTCGTCACTGACGGCGAGACCGCGCACATCTTCGCCCCCGCGTGCGACTACAAGCGCGCCGGCGACGCCGATTCCGGTCCGAACACCGGCGGCATGGGAGCGTATTCACCCGCATCGGACGTGTTGGACGAGCAAGCGCTTGCGCGCATTCGGCGCGAGGTGATAGATCCGGCACTCGACGGCTTGCGCCGCGACGGCATCGAGTACCGCGGATGCCTGTATGCGGGACTCATGATGACCGAGCGCGGACCGATGGTGCTTGAATTCAACGCCCGCTTCGGCGACCCGGAAACGCAAGTCGTGCTGCCGCGGCTCGAGAGCGATTTCGCCGAATTGCTGCTCGCCGCCGCGACCGGAACGCTCGCGAAGACCGCGCCGCCGGTATTTTCCAAAAACGCCTGCGTGGGCGTCGTGCTCACGACCGCCGGATACCCTGGAACTTCGACGCCGCTCGCAGGCTTGCCGGACGCCGAAATCTCGTCGTTTTGGGGCACGTCCACGCGGCACGGCTTGGTCGTCGACGCGGTCGGCGGCCGCGTGCTCACCGTCACGGCGCTTGGCACAACGATCGCCGAAGCGCGGATCAATGCCTACGAGGCTTGCGCAGCCTATGTCGGCAAGCTGCCGGACGGCACGACGCTGGTCTCTCGCCGTGATATCGCAGCGCGCGTCAAGATCGAATGACGACGAACGTCGACCGCGTCGCGAAAATGCGCATCGTTGCAGCGCTAGTCCTGTCGCTGCTCGCTGTCGGCTCGCCTCTGGGCGCTCGCGGTCGAAGTGAATACGGTGCGAGTCCGCCATCACCGACCCCGGCTCCCGCGTCGACGGAATGTTGGATTTACAAAGCAGCCTTCCCAGCGACGCGCGCCGCTTTCGAGAGCCAACATGTAACGCGCGCGGATCAGGCGGAGATCGAGAAGTGGGCGCGGCCGGCCTCGCCCGCGCAGACGAAGCTCGTCAAGGCGGCTTCGCCCTGGGCAGCGCCGCCGACGGCTGCCGAACTTGGTCTGGTTCGCTGGATGCGCGATGCCGAGGACGGCTCGATCTTGGTCTTCGTCGAGCGGCCGCTCTTCACCGCGGACTCGTCCGGCTATTCGCCGTGGCTCGCTCTGAATACCAATATGTTCATCAATCCCGTGAGTTGCGAGGTCGGCGCGTATCCGACCGCCTAGTGCCGCTTGTGCCGCAAAGGAAACGTTGACACTGCCGTGTCCATACGGTAGTGTCTGAAGTATGGACGTCGCGTTGCCGCAAGACTGGAACGGCTACCTTCCAAAGCCGCAGGGCAGCGAGGACGCGCTGCACGACGCCTGCGGAGTCTGCGGCATATACGCGCCTGGACAAGACGTGGCCCGCGCCACGTTTTTCGCGCTCTATGCCCTCCAGCATCGCGGCCAGGAAAGCGCCGGGATGGCCGTCTCGGACGGGGCCGTCCTGCGTTGTCATAAAGAGATGGGCCTCATCTCGCAGGTGTTCGACGAAGAGCACCTCGGCGCGCTTCCCGGCCATCTCTCCATCGGCCACACGCGTTATTCCACCAGCGGTTCCTCGGTCGTCTACAACGCGCAGCCGCTGCTGACGCACTGCGATCTGGGCTGGTTCGCGCTCGCGCACAACGGAAATCTCGTGAACACCGCGGCGCTGCGCGACGGCCTTCACGACACGACCGTGCCCACGAGCAATTCCGATACCGATATCATGGCTCGTTACATCGCCTCTGAGCCCGAAGGCGACATGGAAGAGCGCATCGTCCGCACGATGCAGCGCAGCATCGGCGCGTTCTCGATCGTGCTGTGCACCGAGACGCAGCTCTTCGGTTTCCGGGATCCGTGGGGCATCCGCCCGCTCTGCTTAGGAAAGTATGCGGGCGGCTGGATGCTCGCTTCAGAGTCCTGTGCGCTCTCAACCGTCGGTGCGGAATTCGTGCGCGAGGTAGAGCCGGGCGAGATCGTCGTGATCGACTCAGGCGGATTGCGCAGCCGCATGGTGCCCACCGAGCACAAGCGCGCCAACTGCATATTCGAATACATCTATTTCTCGCGTCCGGACACGGTGTACGCGGGTCGCGAGTTGTATCTCGCGCGCTACCGCATGGGTCGCGAGCTTGCGAAGGAACATGCCGTCGAAGCCGACGTCGTGATGGGCGTGCCGGATAGCGCCACTGCAGCCGCGATAGGCTACTCCGATGAATCGGGTCTGCCGTACATCGAAGGCTTGATGAAGAACCGGTATATCGGCCGCACGTTCATCCAGCCGGATCAGCAGATCCGCGCGCAAGGCGTCAAACTGAAATTCAATCCGTTGCTCGCAAATCTCAACGGGCGCCGCGTTGTGCTCGTGGATGATTCGATCGTGCGCGGCACCACCACGCGTCAGCTCGTCGCGCTCCTGCGGCGGTCGGGCGCGAGAGAAGTACACGTTCGCATCACGAGCCCTCCGATGCGCCATCCATGCTTCTTAGGCGTTGACACAGCGACGTACGATCAACTCATCGCTGCGAATATGACCGTACCGCAGATCCGCGAGACGATCGGCGCCGATTCCTTGGGTTATCTCAGTCTCGACGGATTGATCGCCGCAACCGAGCGCGACCGCCACGAGATGTGCACGGGTTGCTTCACGGGCAAATATCCCGAAGGTATCGACGAGGAATTGGTAGACGTCGTACGCCGCCCGACCGCCGAGGCCGTCCCTTAGTCGCCCGCATAGAGACAGGCGGACCATAAAGGTCCGCCCTACATCCGGATTCTTGCAAAATAGCTTTAAATATCATATATTTAGGCTCAAAGCACTTATCCCGGCGGAGTAGCGAATGCGCATCGTCTGCATCGGCGGAGGTCCGGCTGGGCTCTACTTCGCCCTGCTGATGAAGCGCGCTCGGCCCGATGCCTCCGTCAAGGTCATCGAGCGCAACCGCCCCGGCGATACATTCGGCTGGGGCGTCGTCTTTTCGGATCAGACACTCGGCAATCTGGCCGCGGCCGATCCCCCGAGCTACCTCGCGATCATCAAGGACTTCGTCCGTTGGGACGACATCGACATCCACTTCCGCGGCCGCGTCATCACCGCAGGTGGCCAAGGTTTCTGCGGTATCGCCCGCAAGAAGCTGCTCGCCGTGCTGCAGCAGCGGGCGCGAGACGTCGGCGTCGATCTGGTTTTCAGGACCGAAGTCACGGATCTCGCTGAATTCGGCGACGCCGACGTCGTGATCCTGAGCGACGGTGCGAATAGCGCGATGCGGCGCCTCTACGCCAGCACGTTTCAGCCGGCGCTGCACGAGCGGCGCTGCCGCTACGTTTGGCTCGGCACCCACAAGCGGTTCGACGCGTTCACCTTCGCGTTCGAGAAGACCGATGCCGGATGGTTCCAGATCCACGCTTACCGCTTTGACCACGACACGGGTACGGTCATCGTCGAGACGCGCGAGGAGACGTGGCGGGCTGCCGGCCTTGAAGGAGCGGACACGAAGCGCACGATCGAATTTTGCGAGGCGCTGTTCGGGAAGTATCTCGACGGCGGCGGCTTGATGAGCAACGCCGCGCACCTCGCGAACCCGTGGCTGAAATTCGTGCAGGTGAGCAACAAACATTGGCACGCGGGCAATCTCGTCTTGCTCGGCGACGCCGCTCATACCGCGCACTTCTCGGTCGGGTCGGGAACGAAACTCGCGATGGAAGACGCGATCGTGCTCGCGCGCGAGCTCGCCGGCGGCGGCGACATAACGAAGGCATTCGAGAACTACGAAGCCGAGCGCCGCATCGAAGTGCTGAAGCTCCAAAACGCGGCGCGCAACAGCCTGGAATGGTTCGAAAACGTCGACCGCTATGCACGCCTCGAACCCGAACAATTCGCCTACAGCCTGCTCACGCGCAGCCAGCGCGTCGGACACGCAAATCTCAAACTGCGCGATGCACGATATGTCGAAGGAATGGAGAAGTGGGTCGCTCGGCACGCAGACGGCGGCGCGGCGCCTTCATCGCGCCGCCCGGAAGCCGTTCCGCCGATGTTCACGCCGTTTCGCATCGGCTCGATGCGCGTCGAGAATCGCGTCGCCGTCTCACCGATGGCGATGTACAGCGCCGTCGACGGCACGCCCAACGATTTCCACTTCGTCCATTTCGGGTCGCGCGCGCTTGGCGGCGCAGGACTCATCTTCACGGAGATGACATGCGTCACGGCCGACGGGCGAATCTCGCCCGGCTGCTGCGGCATGTTCGATCCGGCGCACGAGACGGCGTGGCGCCGCATCGTCGAATTTGTGCACGAACGCTCGAGCGCGAAGTTCGCGCTGCAGCTCGGGCACGCTGGGCCAAAGGGAAGCACCCAACTCGGCTGGCAAGATGCCGACGAGCCATTGCGCGAAGGGAATTGGCCGCTTATCGCGCCGTCTGCGCTGGCGTGGGGACCGGCGAATCAGGTTCCAAGGGCGATGACGCGTTCGGATATGGACGCCGTCAAAGCCGCTTTCGTGCGCGCGGCGCAGATGGGCGCCCGCTGCGGTTTTGACATGCTCGAACTGCACTGCGCGCACGGCTATCTGCTTTCCGCGTTCATCACCCCGCTCAGCAATCGCCGCACCGACGAATATGGCGGCTCGCTCGAAGGCAGACTGCGTTTCCCGCTCGAGGTGTTCGCCGCGATTCGCGCGGTCTGGCCGCGCGAGAAGCCCATGTCGGTGCGTATCTCCGCCACGGATTGGGTCGACGACGGGATCTCGGGCGAAGACTCTGTCGCGATCGCCGCTGCATTCAAAGCGGCCGGCGCGGATCTCATCGATGTCTCCGCCGGTCAGACGTCGCGCAAGGCGCAGCCGGTCTACGGTCGCATGTTCCAAACCCCATACTCGGACCGGATCCGCAATGAGGTCGGCATCGCAACGATGGCCGTCGGCAACATCACAGAACCCGATCAAGTCAACGGCATCATCGCGGCCGGACGCGCAGACCTGTGCGCGCTTGCGCGTCCGCACCTCGCCGATCCGTATTGGACGCTGCACGCTGCGGCGAGTCTGGGTTACGACGGCGTGAAGTGGCCCGATCAGTACCTCACCGGCCGCGATCAGCTGCTGCGGAATCTCGCACGAGCCGCGCAAACGGGGACAAACGCATGAGCGAATCACTCGCCGGCAAACACGCGCTCATCACGGGCGGCGGCGGCGGCATTGGATCCGCGATAGCCGCGGCGCTGCACGATCTCGGCGCGCGGGTGACACTCGCGGGCCGCACGCAGGCGACGCTTGACGCCAGCGCACAAAGGCTCGGCGACGCGGGGCGGGTGTGCACCGTGCTGGCAGACGTGACCGACGAAGCCGCGGTCACAACGATGTTCGCGCAGGCGCGCGCGGCGCTGGGGCGCATCGACATTCTCGTGAACAACGCGGGGGCCGCCTTCAGCATGCCGTTCGCGAAGACCAGCTTGAGCGAATGGGAGCGCATGCTGGCCGTGAACCTCACGAGCGCATTTCTCTGCTCGCGCGAGGGGCTGCCGCCGATGGTGGATGCTCGTGACGGGCGCGTGGTCAACGTCGCGAGCGTAGCCGGACTTGCCGGGGCGCCGTACATCAGCGCGTACTGCGCCGCAAAACACGGGCTCGTCGGCTTGACGCGCGCGCTCGCGATGGAGGTCGCCGCAAGCGGCGTCACCGTCAACGCCGTCTGCCCGGGCTACACCGACACGGACATGGTACGCGCCGCCACGTCGAACATCGTCGCGAAGACCGGTCGAACGCCGGACGCGGCTCGCAAACTCCTTGTCGAACGCAACCCTCAGGGCCGCCTCGTCCGCCCGGAAGAGGTGGCAGACGCGGTGGTCTGGCTATGCCAGCCCGGCGCTTCTGCGATCACGGCACAAGCTATGGCGGTAGCAGGCGGAGAACAGCAATGATCGCACGCACGAATGGAGCTCAACGCGTTCGGATAGAGCAGCAGGCCGATGCCGAGTCCCGCGCCGCCGATGAGCATCATCTCGCGTTGCGGGTCTGGCTTCGGTTCTTGGCGTGCACGAATATCGTGCAGGGCCGCACGCGCGCGGCGCTTCGGCAAGAATTCGACAGCACGTTGCCTCGTTTTGATCTGATGGCGCAACTCGAGCGCTTCCCCTCGGGCTTGAAGATGAGCGATATCTCCAAACGCATGATGGTCACCGGCGGGAACGTCACCGGCATCACGGACCAGCTCGTCAGCGAAGGACTTGTGAGCCGCCGGTCGGCACCGCTCGATCGCCGCGCCTACACGGTGCGCCTGACGCCGGCTGGGCGCCGCGCGTTCCGCGAGATGGCGCGCGCGCACGAACGCTGGATCGTCTCCATGTTCGGCGGCCTGACGAAATCCGAGACGGGGCAACTGCACGCACTGCTCGCAAAGCTCAAGCAGCATCTCATGTCGCGGCCGAACGGAGCGGCTTCGTGATGGCAGATCACATCGGCGATCCCGCGAGGTACGCAGCCAAGAATTTTCGCTTTGCGGTGACGGATCGCGTGGCCACCCTGACGCTCGATCGGCCGGAGCGCAAGAACCCGTTGACGTTCGACTCATACGCCGAGATGCGCGATCTATTCCAGGCGCTGGCACGATCGCGAGATGTCCGAGCCGTGGTCCTCACGGGCGCGGGCGGCAATTTCTGTTCCGGCGGCGATGTGCACGAGATCATCGCGCCGCTTCTCTCGATGAATCCGACCGACCAACTCGCGTTCACCACGATGACCGGCGACCTCGTGAAAGCGATGCGGGCGTGCCCGCAGCCCATCGTCGCGGCGGTGGACGGCGCCTGCGCCGGCGCCGGCGCGATCTTGGCTCTGGCATCGGATCTGCGGTACGGCACCTCGCGGGCGAAGGTGGCGTTCCTTTTCGTCAAGGTTGGTCTAGCCGGCTGCGACATGGGCGCCTGCGCCATGCTTCCTCGCGTCGTCGGATTGGGCCGCGCCGCCGAGCTTCTCTTCACGGGCCGAACCCTGAGCGGGGACGAGGGCGCCGCGTGGGGATTCTTCAATAGGCTCTGCGAGCCGGAGCGGCTTCTCGAGGCGGCGACGACCCTGGCCCGGGAGCTCGCGAACGGACCGGCCGCAGCGCATGCGCTGACGAAGAAGATGCTGCACGCCGAATGGGCGATGCCGCTCGACGAAGCGATCGATTCGGAAGCGCGCGCGCAAGCGCAGTGCATGCGCGGTAACGATTTCCGGCGGGCGTACGAAGCGTTCGCTGCAAAGCGTGCGCCGGCATTCGAAGGAGATTGATGAGCGACGCGAGTTACCGGTCCTGGCCGTTCTTCGACGATTCCCACCGCCGCCTCGCCGAATCGGTCGACGCGTGGGCCGATGAACACCTCCGATCGGCCGAAAGCGTCACCGCAGACACGGTACACGCGGCGTGCCGTCGATTTGTGGCGCTCTTCGGCCGGTCAGGCTGGCTGCGCTACTGCGTCCCAAAGGAGTTCGGCGGCGCAGCCGAACGGATCGACACTCGCTCGATCTGTCTCATCCGCGAGGCGCTCGCGCAACGCGATGCGCTTGCCGAATTTGCGTTCGCGATGCAAGGTCTTGGAAGTCATCCTATTTCGATGCACGGCAGCGACGAGGTCAAGCGGCGCTATCTGCCGCGCGTCGTCACTGGCGACGCTATCGCGGCCTTCGCAATTTCGGAGCGCGACGCGGGTACGGATGTCGGCGCGATGGCCACGAGCGCGAAGCGCGAAGGCGATCGCTACGTCTTGGACGGAGAGAAAACGTGGATATCCAACGGCGGAATCGCCGACTTCTACGTCGTGTTCGCGCGCACTGGTGAGGCACCGGGCAACAAAGGCCTGAGTGCCTTCGCCGTAGATGCGACTGCGCGGGGTCTCCGGGTCGCCGAACGCATCGACGTCATCGCCCCGCATCCGTTGGCGACGCTGCGTTTCGAGAACTGCAGCGTGCCCGCGAGCGATATGCTCGGCGAGCCGGGTGAAGGCTTTGCGATCGCCATGCGGACCCTTGATGCGTTCCGCCCGACCGTCGCGGCCGCTGCGCTGGGCATGGCGCGTCGCGCCCTCCACGAGGCCATCGGCCACGCGGCGCAGCGCGAGATGTTCGGTTCGAAGCTCATCGACTTCCAGTTGACCCAAGCGGCCGTGGCCGACATGGCCACGGGCGTCGACGTCAGCGCGCTCTTGACCTATCGGGCGGCTTGGACGCGCGATGTGCTCGCGCAAGCCGGCACCCGCGAATCGGCGATGGCGAAATTCACAGCCACCGAGACCGCGCAGGCCGTGATCGATCGCGCGCTCCAGCTATTCGGGGGGCTGGGGCTCGTGAGCGGCAATATCATCGAACGTCTCTATCGCGAGATCCGCGCGCTGCGCATCTATGAGGGCGCGACAGAAGTGCAGAAGCTCGTGGTCGCGCGCGAAACGCTGCGTGCCGCGGGCGGAGCGGCCGCACGGCCCGCCGCGGTGGTGCGATGACGGGGCGGAGCGCGCACGTCGACCGCTTCGCGGCCGACAACCTTCCGCCCATGGACCAGTGGCCTGATTTCATCTTCGAACTTCCGGAACTGCGTTACCCTGCGCAATTGAATTGCGCGCAGTCGCTGATCGACGGCCACATCGCAGCCGGTCGAGGCGAGCGCGCGGCGATCGTCGACGCTGCCGGCACGCGGACGTACGCACAATTGTCGGACGACGCGAATCGGATCGCGGGCGTGCTGCGGAACGACCTCGGCCTGGCTCCTGGCGCCAGGGTCCTTATCCGCGGCTTCAACAACGCGGTCTTTGCCGCGAGTTGGCTTGGCGTCGTCAAAGCGGGGTGCATCGCCGTGTCGACGATGCCGCTCCTTCGCTCGAAAGAACTCACCGAGGTCATCGAAAAAGCGCAAGTCGGCGCGGCGATATGCGACCGCAGGCTGGCGGAGGAGTTCGACCGCGCGGCGCGAGCATGCCCCACGATGCAACGCGTCGTCTATAGCCATGACGATGGAACGGACGGTCTCGCCGCACGGATGCGCCGGCAGACAGGCGCACCGCTCACCATCGACACCGCCGCCGACGACGTCTGCATGATCGCGTTCACATCCGGCACCACGGGCAAGCCGAAAGGCACGATGCACTTCCACCGCGATGTCCTCGCGATCTGCGATACGTTCTCGGCGAAATTGACGAAGCCGAGTGCCGACGACGTCTTCATGGGTTCGCCGCCGCTTGCATTCACGTTCGGTCTCGGCGGCGTTCTGCTTTTCCCGCTGCACGCGGGCGCATCGGTGGTCATGCTCGAGAAGCCGACGCCCGATGCGATGCTCGAAGCCGTCGCTCGACACCGCGTCACGACGTGCTATACAGCCCCGACCGCCTATCGAGCGATGACGCCGCTCGTCGCCGGCCACGATGTGTCGTCGCTGCACACATGTGTTTCGGCCGGCGAGATGTTGCCGATCGCGACCCGCGCGGCGTGGCGCGAGAAGACCGGCATCGATATCATCGACGGCATCGGATCCACCGAGATGCTGCACATCTTCATCGCCGCGGCCGGCGACGACATCCGCCCCGGCGCGACCGGCAAGCCTGTTCCAGGTTATAAAGCGTGCGTGCTCGATGACGACGGAAAGCCCGCGCCCAACGGGACCGTGGGGCGGCTTGCGGTCAAAGGGCCGACGGGATGCCGCTACTTGTCCGACGATCGTCAGCGGCAGTACGTCTCGGGCGGCTGGAATCTCACCGGCGATTCGTACATCGAAGACGCTGACGGCTATTTCTACTATCAGGCTCGCAGCGACGATATGATCATCTCCGCCGGCTACAACATCGCGGGGCCCGAGGTCGAATCAGCGCTGCTCACGCACGCCGACGTCCTCGAATGTGCGGTCGTCGGCATGCCGGACGAAGATCGCGGCATGATCGTCAAGGCGTTTGTCGTGTTGCGCGACGGTGTCGCAGGCGATGACGCTCTCGCCAAGCGCCTGCAGGATCACGTAAAGGCCGAGATCGCGCCATACAAGTATCCGCGCAGCATCGCATTCTTACCGGCGCTGCCGCGAACGGAAACGGGCAAGTTGCAGCGCTTCAAGCTGCGCCAGGGGACATGAGATGAAAATCCTATCGCCTGCCGGTCTCGCCGAGCCTCGGGGCTACGCGCACGGCGTTTCGTGCGACGGCGCGATCGTCTTCGTCAGCGGACAGATCGGCTGGAACGACGATCGCTCGTTCACCGCATCGGACATCGCCGGTCAGGTGCGACAAGCGCTCACGAACATCGTGCGCATCCTCGCTGTGGCGAGCGCGCGACCCCACCACATCGCGCGCATGACGTGGTACGTCACCGACAAACGCGCGTACCTCGCGGCGCAGAACGACATCGGCGTGGCGTATCGGGAAGTCATCGGCCGCCACTACCCCGCGATGTCTGTGGTCGAGGTGCGAGCGCTCGTGGAGGACGCTGCGCTGGTCGAGATCGAGGCGACCGCCGTGGTTCCGCGATGAACGCTTTCGCATGGCACGATCCGCTCCGCTTCGACGCGCTGCTGCAAGACGACGAGCGGCACGTGCGCGACGCCGCCCGCGCGTACTGCAAGGAGAAACTCTTCCCGCGCGTTCTGGAAGCGAACCGGCACGAGCGCTTCGACGGCGAGATATTGCGCGAAATGGGCGCGCTCGGATTTCTTGGATCCACCATCGAGGGCTATGGCTGTGCGGGCGTGAGCCACGTCTGCTACGGTCTTGTTGCGCGCGAAGTCGAGCGAGTGGACAGCGGTTACCGGTCGGCGATGAGCGTGCAGTCGAGTCTCGTGATGCATCCGATTCACGCTTATGGGACTGAAGAGCAGCGTGCGCGGCTGCTTCCGGCGCTCGCGCGCGGCGAACTTGTGGGCTGCTTCGGCCTCACGGAACCCGACCACGGCTCCGATCCGGCGAGCATGGTCACGCGCGCCCGCAAAACATCCGGCGGCTATACACTCAGCGGCGCGAAGACCTGGATCACGAACTCGCCGATCGCCGATGTGTTCATCGTGTGGGCGAAAGACGACGCCGATGTCATCCGCGGATTCATCCTTGAGAAAGGGATGAAAGGCTTGCAGGCGCCGCCGATCCAGGGGAAGTTCAGCCTGCGAGCGTCGAGCACCGGCATGATCAGCATGGACGACGTCTTCGTCCCCGACGCGAACTACCTGCCCGGAGCCGCCGGGCTCGCGGGGCCGTTCGGCTGCCTGAACAAAGCGCGCTACGGCATCGCGTGGGGTGCGCTCGGCGCAGCGGAGTTCTGTTGGCACGCGGCGCGCAAGTACGTGCTGGAGCGATCCCAGTTCGGCAGGCCGCTGGCGGCCGCGCAGCTCATCCAAGTGAAGTTAGCCGACATGCAGACGGAGATCGCGCTCGGACTTCACGCCGTCCTCCAGCTTGGGCGGCTTTTCGATCAGGGCGAAGCCACTCCCGAGATGGTTTCGATGCTCAAGCGGAACTCATGCGGCAAAGCTCTTGAGATCGCGCGTGCTGCGCGAGACATGCATGGGGGAAACGGCATCTCCGATGAGTTCCACGTGATCCGGCACGTGATGAATCTCGAAGCGGTCAACACGTACGAGGGCACGCACGACATCCACGCGCTGATCCTCGGCCGCGCGATAACGGGCATCCAAGCCTTCAACTGATGTAGGGCGGACCTTTACGGTCCGCCGGTTGACCGAAGGGGCCGACGTCAGTCGGCCCTAGCGACCGAAACGAGGGCCGACTGACGTCGGCCCGTTCAGAACAGTCTAGCCGCCGCCGGAGTCGTCCACCGGCGCTTCAGGTTCGGGCGCGGGCTCAGAGTATGACTCCGATGACGAATCGGACGACGAGTAGTTGGCGTCATCCTGTGCTTGCGCCGCTGCAGCTTCTTGATCCGCCTGATTGTACTCAGCGTCTTGTTGTGCTTGAGCGGCGTCGTTTTCGGCCTGCTGCTGAGCGTACTGCGCATCTTCGACCGCCGCTTGCGCTTGGTCTTTGTCGTCTTGTTCGCTCGCTTGCGCGGAACTGAGTCCCCACGACATGCATTCGGAGTAGTAGTCGGAGCCGGAATCGTAGTGGCTGCCGCAGGTCTGAGAAAGTTGCGCGTACGCGTCACCGGTCGGGGCCGGCGACGGTTCTTCCATCGCGGTGGTCAGGTTGGAAAGCTCCGGCTGCCACTGCGGAACGTCGCGGTTCTGATCCACCCAGGAGATGAGCCACGTCCGATTCTGTTTCGCGAGCGCAAGATCCGGAGAGAAGTGCAGCGCCATCGCATAGTCGGCGAAGGCTCCGCGGATGTCGCCGATGTTCTGGCGCGCATAGCCGCGATTGTTGTATGCCATCGCGTAGCTGGGGACGTACTTGATCGCGGCCGACGCGTCGGCGATCCCATCACGAAAGTCGCCTTGATTGATGTTCGTCCGGCTTCGGTCGACGAACGCCTCGGCGAAGTGCGGCGCGATATGGATGGCGCGCGTGCAATCGTACATCGCGTCGCTGTAGTCGGAGACGTCGTTATACGCGTCGCAGCGCTGATCGAAAAGCCAGGCGTTGTTCGAATCGAGACGAAGGGCGGCCGTAAAGTCCGCGATGGCGTCCGAATAGTCTCGCAAGTCTGACTCCGCCACGCCGCGGTCGGCATAGGCCAAAGGATAGCTGCGCGTGATGCGCAGCGCCGAGTTGAAGTCGTCGATCGATTGCCGCGGATTGCCGGTCTGGATGCGCGCCCACCCCAATAACGTGTAGGCCTGCGCGGTGCGCGCGCCTTCGGCGAACGCTTTCACGTATTCGAGTATCGCGTCGTGGTAGCGGCCTGTCTGTGCGTACGAAAAACCGATGTTCAAGCGGGCCAGCGCCGACGCCGGCTTCAGCGCGAGCGCCGCTCGCTCGTCGGACAGCGCCGAGGTGTAGTCGGCGAGGTACTCGTCTGCTATTCCGCCGTAGAGATATGCGTAGTAACGCGTCAGCGACGGCAGCGGCGAGCCGCTGTCTGCTTTGCTGAGCGCGGTGTGAAAGTCCGCGACCACCGCGCGATATTGCCCCATACGATACTCGACCGCGCCTCTATCGTACAATGCGACGGCCGAATCCGGATCCGCGCTAAGCGCGGCATTGTAATCTGCGAGCGCGCCGTGCGCATCGCCACGATTCATTTTCGCCAGACCGCTCGCGATGAGCGGGGCCGCTTTGTCGCGGGCGGCCTTCGCCGCGGCGGCAGCGTTCGCGTGGTGCGCACAGCCGGAGACGATGA
>DATGJI010000027.1 GCA_035295225.1 Candidatus Eremiobacteraceae bacterium
CTCTTGCGGACCGAACTGCAGCGGGTTGACGAAGATCGAGACCACGACCGACCTGCATCGCTCGCACGCCGCGCGCACGAGCGCGAGGTGGCCGGCATGCAGCGCGCCCATCGTGGGCACGAGCCCCACCGGCTCGGTCCATCCGCGCCGTGCCTCGCGCAGCTCACCGATAGCGGTGAGCACTTCGGTGGCGATCAGGACGATTGCGGATCTCGCGCCGGAGCGTTCGCACGCGAGGGCGATTGCTCGCGGCTCTCGTCACGCAGCTCGATGCTGTGCTCGGCCGCGGGGAAGACCCCACCGCGCACCTCGTCGACGTATTGGCGCACCGCGTTGAGCCCGTCGTTGTAGAAATTGGCATAGCGTTTGGCGTGCTTGGGCAGATAGCCGGTCGACAGCCCGAGCAGGTCGTTGACGACGCTCACCTGACCGTCGCAATAGGGACCGGCGCCGATGCCGATCGTCGCCGCACGCACAGACGTGGTGATCCGCTGCGCGAGGGCTGCCGGTACGCACTCGAGCACGATTGCGAAGCAGCCCGCTTCTTCCAAGCGGCGCGCATCTTCGAAAAGCCGATCGGCATCCGGCGCGGTCTTGCCTTGCGCACGGAAGCCGCCGAGCGCGTGCACCGATTGCGGCGTCAATCCGAGATGGCCCATGACAGGAATGCCGGCCTTCACCATGCGGCCGACCAGCTGTGGATCGCAGCCTTCCAGCTTGACCGCGTGCGCCTTGGCTTCTTTGAGGAACCGGCCAGCGTTGCGCAGCGCTTCATCGTCGCCGGCTTGAAACGACATGAACGGCATGTCGCCGATGACGAACGCGCCACGCGCACCGCGCACGACCGCGGCGGTATGATACAGCATCTCGTCCATGGTGACGGGAAGCGTCGTGTCGTGCCCTGCGAACACCATGCCCGCCGAATCCCCGACCAAGATCGCATCGACCCCGGCGCCGTGCACCATCGCGGCGGTCAGCGCATCGTATGCAGTGATGACGACGATGCGTTCGCCGCGGCGTTTTTTCTCTGCGAACGTCAGGACGGTGGTCGGCATGTTGTCGCTCCTTAGCGCTGCGATTCCAAGACGCGCAGCCGCGTGCGCCCGACGATGAAGGGCTGCGCGAGGACGAGGGTCGTCGGTGCTGCGATGGCGCTGCCGTCGACGATCGTGCCGTTGCTGCTACCCAAATCGATCACGCGAACGCCCGCCTCATCGGCCTCCACGCGTGCGTGCCGGCGGGATACGGCCGAGTCGACCGCAAGCGACGCGGCGAGCGAGCCATCCCGTCCGATCTCGATGCTGCGTTCGAACTCCCAACGCTTGCCGTCGAGTGGACCGTTTGTTGCTTCCAGCACGTACATAGCCACGTTGCAGATTCTACCGCGATGCGAGCTTTCCCCATAATCGGCGCGACGGGCCGCATACCACAAGGCCGTGACGGGAATCTGTCCCAAGTGTGACCTTTATGTGACCGTCCGGAGCCTAATTTCGGCCTAATCGGCGGCCGAACACTAAGGCATACGGGCCCGGAGCAGTATGAGTGGACCAGTCCAAGGTGAACGAATTGCATACTTCTGACTTGCTCGACATCGATCCCGATGCGCTGCGCGAGGCGGAGAAGATTTTCGCGCAGGGCATTCTCGACACGATGGCAGGCAAGCAAGTCGCCAAAGCGACCTACGAGGACACGCGCGTGGTCGTCGTGATGAAAGACGGCAGCGAGTACTACTTCTATGGCTTCATGGGAGAGTCGAAACGCCGCTAAGGCCTTAAGCGCACAAAGCAAAATTGAAAAGACGCGGCTGCCAACGCGTCTTTTTTCGTTTTGGCGGACGCCCTAAGGGCGCGGGTCAGGCTTGCGGGGCGGCGTGCGTCTCGACGAAATTCGCGATCGCTTCGCGGTCGTCGCGATCGATGGACGTGAAGGCCACCCCGTGATGATACTTATCTTCGGGAGCCGAGTAAAAGCTCAATACGACGCGGCCTCGCGCGCGGATGTCGCGCGCGTTCCCGGGCACCTGAAAGGCTAGGCGGATGGTCGAGCGGGCCGGCGCGTGGGACCGCGCCACCAGGCGCATGCCGCCCTCGCCGAGGTCCACGATCTCGCCCTCGTATGTGCCCGCAGCGCCATCGCCTTCGACCTTGAATTGAACGGCCAAGTTGACCGCCGCACGTAAGAACTGTCGCCGGCGTAGATTTT
>DATGJI010000028.1 GCA_035295225.1 Candidatus Eremiobacteraceae bacterium
GAATACGAAGGTTTGTCCGGTGTGTCTAGCGCTGCCGGGCGCGCTGCCGGTCGCCAATAAAGCGGCGATCGAGCACATGATCACGGCGGGGCTGGCATTCGATGCGCAGATTCCCGCGTTCTCGAAGTTCGATCGCAAAAACTACTTCTATCCCGACATGCCCAAGAATTATCAGATCTCGCAGTACGACATGCCGCTCACGACTGGCGGCGGTATCACGTTGCCGTCCGGCAAACGCATTCGCCTCAACCGCATTCATCTAGAGGAAGACACGGGCAAGAACTTGCATGCCGGCGGCGCGATGTCGGGTTCGGACTACACGCTGATCGACTACAACCGCGCGGGCGTGCCGCTGATGGAAATCGTGAGCGAACCAGACATCTCATCGAGCGACGAGGCTGAAGCCTACCTCGCAGAGCTCAAGGCAATCCTCTCATACATCGGCGTCTCCGACGTCAAGATGCACGAAGGTTCGCTGCGGTGCGATGCAAACGTCTCCGTACGACCGCGCGGCACGACAGCGCTCGGCACGAAGACCGAAGTGAAGAACATGAACTCCTTCCGATCGGTCGGCCGCGCGATCAACCGCGAGATCGCCCGCCAGTCGGAGCGCCTCGCCGCGGGCGAACGGATCGTCCAAGAGACGCGCGGTTGGGATGAAGGCAAAGGCGCCACGTATTCCATGCGCTCGAAAGAAGAAGCGCACGACTACCGGTATTTTCCCGAGCCGGATCTCGTGCCGCTCGCGCTTGAAGCAGACATGCTTGCGCGCTGGCGCGCGGAGCTGCCGGAATTGCCCGACGCGCGGCGCAAGCGCTTTGCCCAGCAATTCGGTCTGTCTGAATACGACGCGCAAGTGCTCACGGCCGAACGCTCCGACGCCGACTTTTACGAGGCGACCGCAGCGGCATGCGACGATCCGAAGCAGGCGGCGAACTGGCTGATGGGCGACGTGCGGCGGGCCTTGCAATCTGCCGGTCTTACCACGCTCGCTCAATCGCCGATGACCGCGGCGCAGCTCGGCGAATTGATCCGCCTCGTCAAAACCGGCGCGATCACGGGCAAAGCGGGCAAGGAAGTCTGCGATCTGCTCGTCGCGCAGGGTGGTGATCCGAAGGTGATCGTCGCGGAGCGGGGGCTGGGCGCTGTCACCGACACGGCCGAAATCGCGACGATGGTCGATCAGGCGATCGCCGCCAACCAGAAGTCGGTCGATGCGTACAAGAGCGGCAAGGCCAATGCGTTCGACTTCATCGTCGGGCAAGTGATGAAGGTCAGCCGCGGCAAGGCGAACGTCGAGATCGTGAGAGCGCTGATCAAGGAACGCCTGGGATGACCGGCTCCGGGGCCGCGTTCGACGACGCGGCGCTGGCGGCGCTCGACTTCCCCACCGTTCTCGACCGCATCGCCGCAGCAGCTACGAGCGAACCTGGTCAACGAGCCGTTCGATCGCTCGTACCGCGACCGGATGTCACCGCGATCGCGCGGGAGCTTGCCGTCGTCGAGGACGCGGCGGAGCTCCTCACCGCAGGCGCCGAGATCGACCTCGCAGGCGTGACGGATATGGCCGCTGCGATCGAACGCGCTTCGGTGGGCGGCGTTCTTTCCGGGCTCGAGCTGCGGCGCGTCGCCGAGAATGAGATGAAACTCGAAGCCGCCTGCGCCGCGATCGCACGCGGCGGCATAGCGGACGCCGATGCCAGCCGGACCGACCGGAGTGTGGATGGCCGAAGTGTGGGGCGGACCTTTACGGTCCGCCGGCGGACGATAAACGTCCGCCCCACAACCGGCGTAGACCCCCCAGACGTTTCCAGACCGCTGCTTCACCTCTCGAAAGAACGCGCACAGACGTCACCGCTCGCGCGCCGGCTGATCGACGCGATCGAGCCCGATGGTCGCGTGGCCGACGGGGCATCGCCCGCGCTCGCGAAGATCAGGCGCCAGATGCGCGCGCTACACGATGAAGTGCGCGAGCGTTGTCAGTCGCTTGTGCGCAAATCGGAGACCGCGAAGCTTCTGTCAGAACCGATCGTCACGGTTCGGCGCGGACGTTACGTCGTGCCGGTGCGCGCCGAGAACGCGGCGCAATTCCCGGGAATCGTCCACGATCAGTCGGCATCGGGCGCGACCGTCTATATCGAACCCATGTCCATCGTCGAAGCGAACAATCGCCTGCGCGGGCTCGAGTCTGCCGAAGAGCGCGAGGTTGCGCGCGTGCTCTCCGAGCTCTCCGGCATTCTTGGTTCGGCCGCCGCAGATCTTATCGCCAACGCCTCGTTAAGCGCACGGCTCGACGCCATCGGCGCGCGAGCTCGCTGGTCGCGCGCGGTGCAAGGTATCAGTCCGGCGTTGAGCGCAGAGCGTGCGATACGCATCGTGCGCGGACGCCATCCGCTGCTCCGCCGTAAAGCCGTGCCGCTGGACATCGAAGTGGGCGGGGATTTTGACGCGCTCGTGATCTCCGGTCCGAACATGGGCGGCAAGACCGTGATGCTCAAGACGATCGGATTGTTCTGCCTCATGACGTATGCTGGGATCCCGCTTCCCGCGGGAGCGGGAACGGTTGTCGGGATGTTCGACCATATCGCGTGCGTCGTCGGCGACGATCAGTCGATCGCAGAGAATCTCTCGTCGTTCTCCGCGCATCTCCGCGCATTGTACGCCGCGCACGCTCATGCCGGCCAGGGGTCGCTCGTGCTCGTCGACGAGATCGGCAGCGGAACGGAGCCGAGCGCAGGCGCGGCCATAGCCCAAGCGCTCATCGAATCGCTGCTTGAGCGCGGCGCGCGCGTCGTGGTCACCACGCACTTCATGCAGTTGAAGACCTTTGCGGCGGCTAGAGAGCGGGTGGCGAACGCTTCCATGCTCTTCGACGCTGCGACGAACGAGCCGACGTATGTGCTCGCTGTGGGCGTTCCAGGTCGCTCTCTTGCTATTCCGCTCGCGAGTTCGCTCGGCTTTGAAGAGCGCGTGATCGCCCGTGCGCAAGAACTGCTCGGTGCAGAAGCGATGGACCTCGATCGCATCTTCGCACAGCTCGCAGAAGACCGCGACGCGTTGCGCCGCGCGCTGCACGAGGCGGAGACGCAACAGGCGCGCAACGCAGAACGCGCGACCGAGCTGGCCGCTCGGATCAAAGAAACCGCCGCCGCGCGCGCCGACTTCGAGCGCCGGGCGTCCGAAGAGTTGGCTCGCGCGATTGACAAAGCTGCCGCAGACGTCCGCGAGAAATCCGCCGCCGCGGAAGCCGAAGCTCGTCGCCAACGAGGAAAACCGGACCCGCATGCGTCCGAGGCGCTCGCGCGTACGCTTTCGGAAATGCGCCGCAGCCTTGGATTAGAGGAGACGACTCCGTCGCTTGATGTCCAAAGCAGCGGCGATCGCGTCGGCAACACCTCATTCGAGGTCGGCGACGCCGTCTTCGTGCGGAGTTTCAACGCGCACGGTATCGTGGCCGATGTCTACGAGCGAGACGTGCTCGTCTCGATCGGCAACGCTAAGACGATCGTCTCGCGCAACGATCTTGCGCTTGAACGGCGCGCGGCGGGAAATACGACCTTGCCTGTTTCGCGACGCAAAGGCGAGGACATCGCGGCTGCCGCCGAGCGCGCGCAGACGTCCGTCGATGTGCGAGGTCTGCGAGTCGAGGAAGCGATGCCCATCGTGGACAAAGCCCTGGACGAGGCGTCGCTTGCCGGCTTACACGAGCTGCGCATCATCCATGGCCGCGGCACGGGCCAGTTACGCAAGGGCCTCGCCGAGTTCTTGCGCGACCATCTCCAAGTCGCGACGACGGCGTATGCCGCCGACCGCGAGGGCGGGTCCGGAGTTACGATAGCGACGCTTCGGTAGGGAGGCAGCACCAAGCATGGCGAGCGTCGCCGAACAACTTGAGCGGCTCACGGCGAACTGCGTCGACGTAGTGACGCGCGAAGATCTCACCGCGCGTTTGACGCAAGGCCGGCCGCTGCGCGTGAAGCTCGGCATCGATCCATCCGGGCCCATGCTCCATCTTGGCCACGCTGTGGTCTTGCGGCAATTGCGTGCGTTCCAGGACTTAGGGCATACGGCGGTCCTGGTCGTGGGAGATTTCACCGCGCAGATCGGGGACCCGACGGGCCGGGTCAACGCCCGCAAACCGCGCACCCCCGAACAGATCCGCGACGACATGCGCTCGTACGCCGACCAGGCTTCGCTCATACTCGACATCGACAAAGCCGAGATACGCTACAACAGCGAGTGGCTCGGACCGCTCAGGTTCTCCAATCTGATCGGATTGCTCGCCACGACAACCGTGGCTCGAATGCTCGAGCGCGACGATTTCAGCAAGCGCTACGGGGAAGGCGCTCCGATCGGCCTTCACGAGTTCATGTATCCCATCTCCCAAGCGTACGATTCCGTCATGCTCAACGCCGACGTCGAGCTGGGCGGAACCGAGCAGCTTTTCAACCTCATGATGGGCCGCCGGCTTCAAGAAGATCTCGGCAATCGTCCGCAGATCTGCATGACGCTTCCCATCCTCGAAGGGACGGACGGCGTGCAGCGCATGGGTAAGAGCCTCGACAACTTCATCGCGCTGCGGGAGCAGCCGGCGCAGATGTTCGGCAAGATCATGTCGCTGCCGGACGCGCTGCTCGAGCGTTATTGGCGGCTTGCCACCGACCGTTCGAAAGCGGACGCGGATAAGATCGTCGCCGACATCGCGAGTGGCACGGTGGCGCCTCGCGACGCGAAGATCGCGCTCGCTGAGACGATCGTGCGTCTGTACCACGGCGAGGCCGCAGCGAAAGATGCGCGCGAGCACTTCGAGCGCACCATCGTCCGCAAAGAGATGCCCACCGACATTCCGGTCTTCGAACTACCATCAGAACTAAGAGCCGGTCCTCTCGCGAAGATCCTCGTCGCAGTCGGATTTGCCTCATCAGGGCGCGAGGCTCAGCGGCTCATCAAAGACGGCGCGATCAAGGTGGACGGCGCGCGCGTCGACGGCGAGGAGAGCGCGAGCACACCGTGGACCGGCAAAGTCCTGCAGAAGGGCAACCACCGCTTCGTCAGGCTGACGTAGTCGCGACCCTCAGGCCGACGTGGTCGCAGCCGCCACGATCTCGCGCAGTTCGTCGCGTCCGAAATGATAGGTCGCCCCGCAGAAGTCGCAGCGCGCTTCGGTCACTTCGTCTTCACGAGCCATGTTCTCAAGCTGCGCCCGGCCGAATCCGAGCAATGCCTTGATCACGCGATCGCGATCGCACGAACACGCAAACGAGACGTCGTGGTGGGCGGTGATGCGCGGTGAGAGATCGGCCGCGAGCCCGAGGATGAGATCGTCGGGCGTGCTGCCGTTCTGGATAAGCGCGCTTACCGAAGTCAGCTGTTTCGCGCGCTCTTCGAGCGCACGGGCGGTGTCGTCGTCTGCACCGGGGAGAAGTTGAGCTAACACGCCGCCGGCTGCAACGACGCCGCGAGGTCCGGCTAAAACGCCGACCGCGACAATGGTCGGGATCTGTTCAGAGCGCGCGAAATAATGCGCAAGGTCTTCGCCGATCTCGCCGGAGACCAAGCGGACCGCGCTCGTATACGGCTGACCGCTGTCGAACGTGCGCGTGATGTGGAGCGATCCGGATCCGATCAACGCGGCGACATCGAACTTGCCGCGCGAATTCAACGGCACGTCGGCGAGCGGCTCCTGTACGTAACCGCGCACGCGCCCTTCCGACCGGATCTCGGCGTGGATGCTTCGCACGGGGCCGTCGCCTGCGATCTGCAACGCGATGCGCTCACGGCCGTTCAGCGCGAAGCCCATCATCGCGGCTCCGGTGAGCAGACGGCCGAGCGCCGCCGTCGCCGTGGGCGAACAGCCGTGTCGCGCCTGCGCCTCGATCACGACATCGGTCGTACGGGCCGCGAGCACGCGCACGTAGTCTCCGGCCGCCATGGCGGACGCGATGTGGTCAGCAGGCATCGCAATTGTCTTCAGAGCGGAGCGGGACCGCATCCTGCCGAACCGCCAGCGCTATGAGCGCTGCAGGCGGACGGCGGACTGTGGTCGTCATCCACGGCCCAAATCTCAACCTGCTCGGCAAGCGAGAGCCGGCAACGTATGGCTCGGCGACATTGCAGGATATCGACACGGTCATCCGTGCACTTGCGAAAGAACTCGACTGCGACATATCAACGT
Organism: Candidatus Eremiobacteraceae bacterium; assembly: GCA_035295225.1. Taxonomy (NCBI): domain Bacteria; kingdom Bacillati; phylum Vulcanimicrobiota; class Vulcanimicrobiia; order Candidatus Eremiobacterales; family Candidatus Eremiobacteraceae; species Candidatus Eremiobacteraceae bacterium. The sequence goes on from DATGJI010000028.1 coordinate 6,176, forward strand.
CGCAACATTCCAGTGAAGGCGACATCATCGATGCGATCCATGCGGCTGCCGTCGCAGGGAGCGCGATCGTGATCAATCCCGGCGCGTACACGCATTACTCGTACGCGATCCGCGATGCGCTCGCGGCCGTCGACGTGCCGAAGGTCGAAGTGCATCTCTCGAACGTTCACGCGCGAGAAGAGTTTCGTCGCGTCTCCGTTTTGGCGCCGGTCGTCCACGGCGTCGTCGCCGGATTCGGCGCGAACTCCTATCTGCTCGGCATACGCGCCGTGGTCGCAATGCTTGATAAATAAAGGGATTGAGCGCTCTCCGGGCAGGAATGAGCGCATCGCGGTCTAACTCGCCTCGCGGACCACGACCTCTGGGCGCTTGTTGCATTTGAGCCAGAGCCTCGTGAGGTTTCACGAAACGCTGTAGGAGGAAACTGATGACCAAGGCTGAGCTGATCGATGCAGTCGCAGAGGAAACGGAACAGACGAAGCGCGAGGTGGCGACCGTAGTCGACGCTGTTCTCGAGCACATCAAGAAAGCGCTGCAGAAAGGTGACAAGGTTCAGCTCATTCCCTTCGGAAGCTTTGAAGTGCGGGAGCGCAAAAAGCGCGAGGGACGCAATCCGAAGACGGGCGAGAAGCTCACCATACCTGCGCGCAAAGTTCCGGCATTTCACGCCGGCAAAGATCTGCGCGACTCGGTGAACAAAGGCAAGAAGCGCTAAGCTTCGGCCGCTCATGACAGAAGATGCCTCCCCGCCACGGACGGATCCGCGGCAACCTGGGGAGGCTTCTTCAATTCCCGCGCAGTTCAACGTCGGACCGATCGATGCGAGGGAGATCCCGGACGCCGTCGCTATCTTTCTCGAGGCCTTCCACGACAGCGCTGCCTACGTGTACGGCGAGCCTCCGCGCCCTGATGCGATGATCGATGTCTGGTCGTTCGCGAGAAGCGTCGAACCCGACGCGTTTCTCGCCGCGCGCGACGGAGCAGGCGCGATCGTCGGTTACGAATTTCTCACGTCCTCCGTCGGCGCGTTGCGATCGGTCGCACTGCGTCGTCTTGTCCCCTTGCGCTGGTTGTGGCGCGCAGTCAGCGGGCAGTATGGGATAGTCTGGGCGCACGCATTTCGGTTGTTTGCGAACAAATTTTCGTTTGTGCGCTCGGCTGGAGACTACCGGACGAAAGGTGACGCGCAGCTGCTGAATATCGCGACGGCCGCGCGCGTGCGAGGCCGCGGCGTGGCGGGCATGCTCGTCGGTGCGGGGCTCACATATCTGCGATCGCGCGGCGTCGCCGAATTGCGATTAGAGGTACGACCGGACAACCTTCCCGCTCTCACAGTCTATCAGCATGCGGGATTCAAAGAGGTGGGCAGGACGAAGGACGCCGGCGGCGAGTGGATCGTGATGACGGCCCGACCCTGAATGGCTATGCCTTCGGAACGGGTCCTTGGACTCTTGCACGTCTCAACAGCCGCGGTATCCTACTGCTAGACGAAGGTGAGGTAGCGGATGCACGGTGGAAGGCGTAACGTGACCATGATTGCGGTTGCGGCCGCGACGGCGATCGGGGCGATCGCATCGGCGAATCCGGCGGCGGCGGCGGTTACGTGGCACAGTTCGGTGCCGCAGCTGCAGCATATCATCATCATCATGCAAGAGAACCGCTCGTTCGATAGCTACTTCGGCACGTACCCAGGCGCGAACGGCATCCCGATGCGCAACGGCAAGCCCACCGTCTGCAATCCCGATCCGAACACGGGGAAGTGCGTTGCGCCGTATCTCGACTTCCACGACATCAACCAGGGCGGCCCGCACGATGCGGCGTCCGCGCGAACCGATATCGACGGCGGGAAGATGGATGGTTTCATCGCCACGGCTAAGACCTTCTCGTCACCGGACAGCGTGATGGCATATCACGACGGATCGATGTTGACGAACTACTGGACCTACGCGCAGCAGTACGTGCTGCAAGACGACATGTTCGCTCCATCCTTGGCATACAGTCTGCCCGAACACATCTTTCTCGTCTCGAACTGGTCCGCGTATTGTCCGCTCCCGAGCAAGCCCTCCACGTGCATGTCGTCGTTTGTTCCCACGGAGCCGGTGACGAACACGTACGGGTGGACCGATATCACGTGGCTGCTGCACGCGGCACACGTTCCATGGAGATATTTTGTGTTCGGCGGTCAGTCCGGCGACGTGATCAACCCCGACGAAGACGACGGTGTTCACGGCATCTACGTGCATCAAGACGCGAAGATCGGCTCGCAGTGGAACCCGTTGCCCGCGTTCACCGATGTGGTGCAAGACGGACAGTTGGACAATATCATAGACGGCAGCTATTTTTACAAAGATGCGGCGGCCGGAACACTGCCTGCGGTGTCGTGGGTGATCCCCGAAGGGACCTATAGCGAGCACCCGCCGAACTCCATCAAAAAGGGCATGGCGTACGTGACCGGACTTGTGAACGCGGTGATGAGCGGCCCGGATTGGAACACGAGCGCCATCTTCATCGCCTGGGATGACTGGGGCGGCCTCTACGATCACGTCGCGCCGCCGATCGTGGATTGGGGCGGATATGGTATTCGCGTCCCCGGCCTTCTCATCTCGCCATGGGCGCAGCACAACGTCGTCGATCATCAGTTGCTCAGCTTCGACGCCTACAACAAGCTGATCGAAGATCTATTCTTGAATTCGCAACGGCTCGACCCGACCAGTGACGGACGGCCGGATCCGCGGCCGGATGTGCGCGAGGCCTATCCACCGCTCGGGAATCTACTCACGGAGTTCGATTTCTCGCAACGCCCGCGCCCACCGATGCTGTTGCGCAACGCGATCATCCACCCGTAGAGCGTCGTTCCAAAGCGTGAAGGGGAAAAATCGCGATAACGTAACGAGAGAAGAGCGGGATTAGCCCATTTCGGACCCGTTACCAAGGAGTCACAATGAGATCCCCTTCCAACGGTATCGCGGTAATCGCGATCATAAGTGCTCTTGTATTGCCCTTCGCGGCCGCGGCATCGACCAATCCGGTCGAACTGAATGCCGGCAGCATGGTGACCTCGAGCATCAATCAGACGATCGATTCAGGCAGCGCGCATGCCGGCGACAAGTTCACCATGACGGTCATGACCCCGTATCCAGGCAACAACGCTGCGTACGACAATGCCAAACTCTTCGGGCACGTGACGCGCGTCGTCAGCGCCGGCCAAGGCCAGAACCCGGTGCTCGAATTCAACATCGATCGCATGGTGTTGGCGAACGGACGTCAGGCCGACGTCTCGATGTTGCTCCAGTCGCAAGCGACGCAACGCCACAACATGATCGCCAACACCGCCGTCACGGCGCTGGGCGGCATGATCGTCGGAAATATGATCGGCAAGTCGCTTTTCAAATCAAATCTCGGCGGCGCAGCAGGGCTCATAGCAGGCGCGCTCTACGCGAATAACAAGAGAGCAAACGTGTCGCTTCGCCAAGGATCGGTTGTGGTGACCGAAGTCCGACAATCCGTGGCCCTTGTGTATCCAAAATCGACCGCCAAGGTGTCGCGAGCTCGGAATTAGCGCCCCGCTTTGAACACGCTGCGGTATGCCACGCTGATACGCTGACCGACGGCGTCGCGCGTTTTTGGTATCCCGTGTTCGTAGTTCAGATGGCTGCGGTAGTCCATGAGCAACAGGCTGCCGGGTTCGAGGTCGAGATCGACCACGCGTCGTGGTGACGATTTGCTTCGGATTCTCATGCGCCGGGCCGAGCCGAGACTGACCAGCGCAACCGGCGCCCCGACCGGGCCGCGTTCGACGTGATCGCCATGCGGCGCGACGCTGTCGTTGCCGTCACGGTAGAAGTTCAGGCCGGCCGCATTGAAGGTGAAATTGCAGAACTGTTCGACAGGTCCTCGCATCAGCGCGATCGGTTCGGGCAATTCGGGATCGCTCAACGCATACGATCCGACGAGGCGCGGCACGTCCACGACCCGATCGTACATCGGACGGCGCTCGGCGCGCCATGCGACTTTGTCGCGCAGCCATTCGAACCATAGTCGAGCCTGGTCGTCGCTGAAGAGGGTGCGCCGGTAGACTATACGCGCCGTCCCATCGTCGACGAGCGCTTCGGCGTTGCCCGATGCGAGCAATGAAAGTTGCATCTTACGTATAGCTCTATTCCCGCAGAAACGTTCCTTCGCGCAGTTCGGTGAACGCCTCTTGCAGCTGCGCTTGCGTGTTCATGACGATCGGTCCGTACCAGGCAACAGGTTCGCCGAGCGGCTTGCCGGATACGAGCAAGAACCGCACGCCGTCTTCGCCCGCCTTCACCATGACCTCGTCGCCTTTATCGAAGAGCACGAGGGACTGGTTCTCGGCATGCGAGGGCGGCGCGGTATCAAGCCAATTGCTCGGCTCGGTCGGCACGGCCAACGGCTCGGATGCGTTGCAGAATTTCGCGTCGCCGGAGAAGACATAGGCAAATGCGTGGCGCGTGGTCTCGACGGGCAACGACTTCTTACGGCCCGGCGGAACGGTCACGTCGAGATAGATCGGGTCGATGGCGACTTCAGGCACGGGGCCCTTCTTGCCCCAAAACGATCCGCAGACCACGCGCACGATCGTGCCGTCGTCATCCGTGACCTCGGGGATATCCTTAGACACGACCTCCTGGTAGCGCGGCTCCGTCATCTTGCGCGACGCCGGAAGATTCGCCCACAACTGAAATCCATGCATGCGCCCAGTCTGATCGCCTTTGGGCATCTCCTGATGGATGATCCCTTTACCCGCTGTCATCCATTGCACGTCTCCCGCGGCGATCGTGCCGCTGTGCCCGATGCTGTCGCCGTGCTCGACCGTGCCTGCTAACACGTACGTGATGGTCTCGATTCCTCGATGGGGATGCCACGGAAAACCCGCTAAGTAGTCCGCAGGAACGTCGTTGCGGAAATCGTCCAGCAAGAGGAACGGATCGAAGTCCGATGTGTTGCCGAAGCCGAATGCGCGGCGAAGGTGCACGCCCGCACCTTCCAGCGTCGGTTTCGATCTTATGAGGCGTTTGATCGGCCGGACGGACATTGCAGCTCTCCGAGTGACTTTGAAGTGCCGAGCGAAGGACCGTTGGTTCTGTCAGGCTAAAGCGGAGTCTTTCCGAAGCTTGCGTCGTTGGAGAGTGCGTATGCTCAAGCGTCACATCGCGGCTATCGGCGCCGCGGCAATAATTCCGCTCGCGGCGATCGTCGCCGCGGCGGCCCAAACCGAATTGCGCCAGACGCCGGGCTCGAACATCACCATCTCGACATGCGACCCGCACCGGCACGGCGCCGGGGTCACGCATCCTTGGATCGACCCTTACGGTATCAGACACTACCCCGGCGATTTCCCGAGCGACGAAGGTTTCCTGGCCATTGACTATCAGAACACAGCAAAGACGGCGGCGACCGAAATCGATTTCGGGCTCGTGGCGCGCGGCTCGCTCGTGGCCACGGCGAAGGACGTCGGCACGTTCTCGCCGGCCGTGAAGATATCGCACGAGTTCGTGATAAGCCGCGAAGTCTTCCCGATCGGCACGGAGTTCCCGTATTGCGCCGTGCTCCGCGTGAAATATAGCGACGGAACGGAATGGCGCAATCCGAACCCTCCGCCTACAGGCTAGGCTTCGATAGCTTCTGCTGTCACCTGCACGCGCCAATAAGGAAGGGCGGTCGCTCGGGGGAGCGACCGCCCACACGGCGCGATGCCAAAGGGGTTATGAGATTGTCACCTTTGTCGGCTGCGCCGGCTTGAGCGAGGGGATTTGGATCTTGAGGATGCCTTTATCGAACTCCGCTGTGACTTTGTCGGCGTCGATATCCTCCGGCAGTGAAACGCTGCGCGAGAAGCTTCCCCTGCGCATCTCGCGATACTGATACTTCTTTTCCTTTTCCACTTGTTCAGTCGCGTATTTCCCCGAAATTGTCAGGGAATTGCCTTCGACCTGGATCTCGATGTCTTTCTTGTCGAGACCGGGAAGCGCGACTTCGACATTATACTTCCCGTCTTTGTTGTAGAGATCGATCGCGGGCATGATGAACTGGTCCGCGAAACGCGATGTGTCGAGGAACGAGTTCATCGCGCGCCGGAAGGTCCCGAAATCGCCAAAGGGACTGATCGAGTAGAAATCCTCAAAGAACGGGCGGATCTCATCTCGTTTGGGTGTCAGCGTTGTGGACATGTCTTTCTCCTTTCAATGAGTATTATGGTTGCGCGGCCTAGCCGATGGTGAGAAGATTGTCGACTCGCGTCACTCCCGGCACGTGCCACGCCGCGCGAACCGCTTCGTCGCGCTCGGTCAGCGTGTGGACCACGCCTTTGAGGGTGACTTTTCCGCCGACGGTTTCCACGCTGATCCGCTTCGCCTCGGACTCCGCTGTGCGTGAGAATGCTCGCTCGATCTTTTCCTTGACGTCTCGCGGTCCGACGAACTTGCCGGACTTCAGCGTGATCAGATTCGTGATCTCCGTGACGCCCTTGAGGTTGCGTACCGCGGCTTCGGCTTCGGATCGTTGAAATTCCCAGTCGAGCTCGCCCGCTAGCGTGACCGCACCGTTTTCCACGGTGACTTGTACGGAAGCGGCCGGCACAAACGTGTTCCACGCAAGGGCGCTGACGGCGGCTGCCGCGATGTCTGTGTCGTTGCGGCGGTGCGAATGCGGCAGTTCCACTCGCAGCTCTTCCGCGATGCCGCGAACTCCGGCGATACGCTTTATCGCTCGCTCTACGGCGTATTTCTGAGCGTAGTTCGGCACCGTGCCCGAAATCGTCACGATCGCGTTATGGACCCCGACGGTGAGATCTCGTTCGTCGACTTGGAGATCGAAGGCTAGTGAATCGACGACGTCTTTGTGCAGTTGAACATCGGTCTTCATGGCAAGAACCCCCTATTGGTTTTCTTGCCTAACTCTACATCTCGGCGGTCCGCGGCGATGTGAAGCTCTCGTGAATATCGTCATGGATTGCGACGTCTGTCGCTTCAGCCGAATCGAGCCAACGCCGACGCCTCGCACGCGGTGACGTCAGCGTTTGCGCCGGCCGGTTTTCGGAACCAATTCTGCGCGTTTCGTGTTCGTCTTAAATCGCTCGACGTTCGCCATGCGCGGGCCCGCCATGCGGCCGGAACTCTCGCGTTGGCTCTCACCGTGAGCCGTCAGGTGGCCGCGCGCCGGTTCCCCAGCCTTTCGCGCTCGATCCGTCTTTCGTTTGGCCATGATCTCTCCCGCCTTCCTACGCTTTGAGCGAGCAGATCTCGCACTTCTTTGTCGGTCGTCTGCGAGAAATCTTTATAGTGAACGCCGACGGCATACAGCACCTCCGGCACGAAAACGGCGACGACGCTGTCCGCCTCACGTTCCAGGGACGCGACGGCTTGCCGCGATGCGAGGGGTACTGCCACCACAATGCGGCGCACGCCGCGCTCCCGCAACGCAGAGATCGCGGCGCGCATGCTGGCTCCCGTCGCGAGGCCATCGTCCACGACGATGGCAAGCTTGCCGTTGACTTCGATCGGCGGGCGCCCGTCGCGGTATGTGCGTTCGCGACGGGTGAGCTCGGCGACTTCGCGGGTGGCGACAGCATCCAACTCGGCCTGCGAGACGCCGGCGACAAGATCGGGGTCGATGACAAGAGTGCCGCCTGAGGCTATCGCGCCGATCGCGAGCTCTTCTCGCCCGGGAAATCCGAGTTTGCGAACGACGATGACATCCAGCGGAGCCCTAAGCGCCTGCGCGACTTCGTATGCGACCGGAACGCCGCCGCGAGGCAGCGCGAGAACGACGATGTCCGAATCGCCGGTGAACTTGCTCAGATGCTTGGCAAGGTCTCGGCCCGCGCTGCGGCGGTCGGGAAATCGCGGAAAGTTCATGGTGCGGCCGATCCAATGCGCACGCGATGATCAAGCACAGGGGATGTGGCCGCATTGACAGACGCCGTCCCCACGCCCGACGCCTTCATCGCGGCAGTACTCGCAACAGAACGCCATCGGCGAACCGTGTGCGATGATGCAACCGCAGACCTCGTTGGCGCACGTGCGCTCGGAGGCGTGTGGATCTTTTTCGAGGATTTCATGATGCTGCATGTGCTGCATGGCGTTACTCCTGAGACCAGCGTACCGAAAAGTCTTGAATTTACTGCGAATACATCACCCGTCTAGCCGATCTTCTTTTGAAAGCGGAAGACGGCGATAGCGAAGACGACGATTCCGAGCACCGCGAGTTCCAGCACCTGCGGCCATAAGATGTCTATGCCCACGCCCTTGACGATCACACCGCGCACGAGCGTCAGGAAGTACGTCAGCGGCATGATCGCTCCAACCCACTGCAAGAATACGGGGAGGGTCTCACGCGGAAAGATGAATCCCGACAGCAAGATGCCGGGCAAAAGGAAGAACTGGGCCATCTGCATCGCCTGCTGGAACGTCGCAGAAACAGTCGAGATCAGAATACCCACACCGACGACCGAGAAGAAGAAGGCCAGCGTGGCCAGGTAGAGCGTCAGGACGCTGCCGCGCACCGGCACGTCGAATAAGAAATACGCCACCACGAGGATCATCGTGCACAGCACGTAACCGATGCCGACGATCGGCGCGATCTTGCCGAGAATCAGCTCGTCGGAACGGACCGGCGTCACCACCAATTGCTCGAGTGTTCCAAGTTCTCGTTCGCGCACGACCGCGATGATGCTCAGGAACGTCATGCTGAATTGCAACACGACCGCAAGGACACCGGGGACGATGAAGACTTCACTGCGCAAATCGGGATTGTACCATGCGCGCGTTCGCACGACCGGAGTGCTCACGACAGAATGTCCACCGTGCAGCGCGAGCGCCTGGACAGCGACGTTTCGCGCGATGTCGGCGCCGACGCCCGTGGCTACCGAAAGCGACACACGCGCTGCCGTTGCATCGGTGGCGTCTACCGCGACCATCACGTCGGTCTCCCGCCCGGCCGCGAGATCGCCCGCGTAGTCGGGCGGTATCACAATCCCGACGAGCGCTTTGCCCCGATCTATCGAATCCTCGACATCGTGCATGGTCGCGGCCGCATAGCGCACAGAAAAGTAGTCGGTATTGACGAATTCCTGAATGAGCTGCCGGCTCTGCGGCGTCTTCGATTGGTCGAGGACGATCGTCGGTTGATATTTGACGTCGCTGGACAGGTAACCATACAGGATGAGCTGCACAAGCGGCATCACGAGGATACTCGTGAGCGATCTCCGGTCACGCAGGAACTGCAACGTCTCCTTATGGATGATGCTGCGCAGCCGCCGCCACTTCACGACGGCTTGGTCCCTTGGCCGTGACTCGACGTGATCGAGGCGAAGACGTCCTCTAGACTCGCCACGGCGGGTCGCACGTTGGCGATCGGAATCTGGGCGTCGACGAGGGCGCCGCTAAGCCGGTCGACGAACGCCGCCGAGGGTAACATGACGTGAAGCGCCGATTCGAAGAGCGTCGCGGCGCGGACGAACGGAAGCTCCTCAACGATCTGCAACGCGCCGACGGGCGACGCCGTGACTACCTCGACGGCGTATCCGAATGACGGATCGGTCTTCAGCGACGCAGGCGTGCCTTGCGCCACGATGCGCCCGCCGTCGATGAACGCGAGCTTGTCGCAGTGTTCGGCCTCGTCCAGGTAGTGCGTGGTGACGAGAATAGTCGCTCCGTTTTCGGCGATGGAGCCGATGATATCCCAGAACTTCCGCCGCGAGACCGGGTCCACGCCGGCAGTCGGTTCGTCTAAGAACAGCACGTCCGGTTTATGGATGGCGGCACACGCAAGCGCAAGCCGCTGGCGATAGCCTTGTGGGACGGCGGCGCCGAGCACATCGCGGTATTCTGTCAAGTCAAGCGTTCGCATCCACGCCTCGAGTTCGCCTGGACTGCGGCGCACGATGTCGCCGTACATGTCCGCATAGAACCGGAGGTGTTCACCGATGGTGAGGTCGGGCCACACGCTCGATCGCTGCGAGACGTAACCGATTCGTTCCCGAATGCGCTCCGCATCGCGCACGATGTCCATACCGAGCACATGCGCGTCTCCGGAAGTAGGGTTCATGATTCCACAGAGCATTCTGATGGTCGTGGATTTACCCGCGCCGTTTGGTCCGAGGAATCCCCATATCGTCCGTTCTTCGATCTCGAACGACACGTGGTTGACGGCGGTGAAGGCGCCAAACCGTCTCGTGAGATCGTGCGCCGCGACCGTGGTCCTCACGAAGACGCACTCGCGGTTTCCCTGACGAGCAGCCAAATGAACGCGTCCTCCAAAAGAGGCTCGACCGCACGCAGCGACGCCCCCGCGACTCCTTCGGCTTCGAGCGCCGCTCTGAGAACGGGAAACGCTTGCGTGGCGTCCGGCACCAAGGCATGGAACACGCCGCCGAACACCTCCAGGCTCTGGACGATCGGAACGGTTCGCAGCGCGCGGCGAACGGCCGCGGGCGAAGCGCCGCCGATCTCGACGACGCGCGATGCGACGATAGCCTTAAGACGCGACGGTGTGTCGAACGCGATGAGCCGTCCGCGGTGCATGAGCGCGACATGTGTCGCATGTTGCGCTTCGTCCATATATGGCGTACTGACGACGATGCTCACGCCGCGCGAATTGAGCCCGTATAGGAGCCGCCAGAATTGGCGGCGAGAGACGGGATCAACGCCGGCAGTCGGTTCGTCGAGCACCAGGAGCTCCGGCTCGTGGACGAGCGTGCACGCAAGCGCGAGTTTTTGCTTCATGCCGCCCGAAAGCGATCCCGATGGGATGTCCACAAAACTTTCGAGGCGGAAGTCATCGAGCATCGCACGCGAGCGGGCGAGCAATTCGTCGGGCGGAACATCATACAGGTCCGCGTAGAATCTGAGATTCTCACGCCCCGTGAGATCTGAGTAAAGGCTGAAGCGCTGCGGCATATAACCCAGGCGAGCCTTGCCCGCTTCCGGGTCGCGAATCATATCGACGCCGAGCAGATCGACTTCACCCGAATCGGGCGCAAGCACGCCGCAGATGATTCGCAGCAGGGTCGTCTTGCCCGCTCCATCGGGACCGACGATGGCCAAGATGTCGCCCCGAGCGACGCTCAGGGTCATGCGGTCGAGCGCGATCGTGTTTCCAAATCGTCGGACGACATCGCGACACGCCACCGCGTCGCCGGTTGCACGCTCCCTCTTAGGGAGCATCGATCACGCCGTCCGCTGGCAGTCCAGGCTTCAGCGCGCCATCCGGATTCGGCAGATCGATCCGGACGCGGAATACGAGTTCCGCGCGCTGCTCTTTTGTCTGCACGTTGCTCGGCGTGAACTCGGCAGTGGTATGGACGCTCGTCACGCTGCCTTTGAAAATCCGTCCGGGTGCGCCGTCCACTTGCACGTCGACCGACTGTCCGATCTTCACGCGCGCGAGGTTCGCTTCGCTCACGTAGACGTCGAGGTAAGGGTGATCGAGGTCGGAGACGGTGAGGACGGATGTACCGGGCACGACGAGATTGCCGACCTCAACGCTGTGCGCTAGAATCACTCCGCCAAAGGGCGCGTGCAGTGTCGTCTCGGAAAGACCGCGCAAGGCGATCCCGAGCGCGGCTTGCGCCTGTTCGACGTTCGCGGCCGCGACGGCGACGTCCGCGCGCCGCTGATCGAGCGCGTGCGACTGCGCTTGCGCACCGGCAAGCACCGCTTTCGATTGATCCAGCTGCGCGTTGGAAGCCGCGACGTCGAGCTGCTTCACCGCGATGGTCTGTTCGCCGGCCAACGCGGCGTCGAAATCTGCGTGGGCGGCTCGAAGATCCGCCTCGCCGACGACGAGCTGCTTGGCAGCCGCATCGCGCCGCGATGACGCGGCGCTCACTTGAGCGGTCGCGGACAGCGCCGCGTCGTGCGCAACATCATACTGCTGCGCCGAAACGTCGCCTTGACGGTAAAGTTCACGTTCGCGTTTCACATTCGCTTGCGCAAGCGCTGCGGAAGCCTGCGCGCTCTGCACGTCGGCGCCGGCTTCCGCTAACGTTGCCCGCGCGGTCTCAAGCGCGGCGCTTGCGGCGCGGACGTGCGCGTCCGCCGAAGCCACCTGCGATGAAACGGATTGAGCCTGGATGGCGGCGAGCTCGACGCTCTGTGGAACGCGAACCGCTGAAGTCGCCACCTGCGCGCGCGCCTCGCTCACGCCGGAGGCGTTCACGTCGCGCTGAAGCGCGTACGAGGCCTGCGCCAGACGAAGCTGGGCTCGAGCGGCGTCGAGATTCGCCTTGGCTTGGTCAACGGCGAGCAGCGCGTCTGTCGTCTCGATCTGCGCTATCGGTTGACCGGCCGTGACTCGGTCGCCGTCGTGGACGAGCAGCGCTTTGATCCTGCCGCTTACCTTTGCCGCCACGTCGACCTGAATCGTTTCAATCGTGCCGGATCCGGCGATTCCGTTGCTCGACGCGCCCGCGAGCCGGCCGTGTACGGCCCATGCGAGGATCGCCGCGACGACAACGAAAGCGGCGCCGATTTGCCAAACTGGAATGCGGCGCCGAGATGGAGCATGGGGCGCTTGCTGCTTCTCGGTCGCCGGAGATGGAATCGTGACCGTCATCCCTCGCGCCTCGATTCGCGGTCGGTGGAGTGTGAAGATGAATCCGCAGTCCAAGAATACGCGCGAGATGTTACGCGCGTACGAACGTCAGTCGCGAACTGTTCACAACCTCTTCACGTAAGGTCCAAAAAGCCCGTTAAAACCCATTTAGCGGGACGTAGAGCCGCTTGCGCCGCTTTCGATCTAGACGTTGCAACCAGTCGATCTATGCGCGCGAGGTGCGCGCGGTGTACGCGACGGTTTTGCCGCTATCTGTCGACTATTTCTCGTGATAAAGAAAATCTCGACAATACGGACGAGCGCCAATTGACTTTCAACAATCCAGACCTTACTGATTTTACTGGCCTTCGAGTCTGCCAGAATCCAGGCGTCGTCCGGCCAATCGCGAAATCAGCGCGGCACATGATGATCAATCGACGTCCTGCATGCTCGCTCGTCAGATGAACGCCATAATTCAAGAAATGCTGTTTTGAACGCGGCGCGTCCACTCGACCGCCGACGTCAAGCCGTTCCCCGGGAGATGGAGGACCCGATCCGCAGCGAGCTGTTCGGGGTCGAACGTCTCGAGCTTCATGCCGCCAGCCTCGCAGAGGCCCAAGTCATCGCCGCGAACGTCCAGGCCGACCATCGAGTGGCGAACCGGCTTCGCGATAATGGAAACGTCCTTTTCGACACATACCGCGCTATCGCCGCGGCAATCCGGGAGGACGACGCCATCACGCCGGCGGCCGAGTGGCTGATCGACAACTTCTACGTCGCGCAAGAACAAATCCGCGAGATCCGCGATGATCTTCCGTACAGTTTTTATCGCGGTTTGCCGAAGCTCGCACAGGGCCCCTTGAAAGGCTATCCGCGCGTCTTCGGGGTGGCGTGGGCGTTCGTCGCGCACACGGATAGCCGCTTTGACGCCCAGCTCTATCGCAAGTTCGTGCGAGCATACCAAGCCGTGCAGCCGTTGACGATCGGCGAGTTGTGGGCGGCTGCGATCGCCTTGCGTGTCACGCTCGTGGAGAATCTGCGGCGCCTCGCCGACCAGATCATCAGCGCGCGCGACGCGCGGCAAGAAGCGGATGGTATTGCCGACCGCCTGTTGCGTGTCGACGGGCTCGGGACCGACCCTCCAATTGTCGCGCTGCGAAGCTCGGACAAGACTCGCTTACCGACCGCCTTCGTCGCACAACTGGTGCATCGTCTGCGCGACCAAGGGGAAGTAGCAACGGTCGCACTGCAGCAGTTGGATAAGCTCCTTGCCGCACAGGAAACGAGCGCAGACGAAATCGTCCTTGCAGAGCATCACAAGCAAAGCGCGATGAACGTGTCGGTGCGTAACGTTTTCACGAGCATGCGCTTGATCTCGGCGGTTGATTGGTCGGAGATCTTCGAGGATCTCAGCCTCGTCGACGCGGAACTTCGCGCGGCCAGCGAATTTGCGGCCATGGATTTCCCCTCTCGCAATCGCTATCGTTACGCTATCGAAGAGCTAGCCCGCGGGTCGAAGGTGTCGGAACTCAACGTTGCGCGGCGCGCGATCGAACTTGCTAAACGCGCGCAACCGCCGCCGCACTCCACTTCCGGCAGTGCCCCGAACCGCGAGCAGGAACCAGGCTATTACCTGGTCTCCAAGGGCAGGCGTTCATTTGAGCGGTCTCTCGGCTACCGCATCCCGGTGTCCAAATGGTTCGTGCGCGCCGGCGAAGCCGCGGGAGTTTTTGGATACGTCGGCGCGATCGCGCTGCTCGTGGCTTTTTTTCTGTCCCTCTCTGTTCTCGGCTTGCTAAAGTTCGGCATCACCGGTTGGATTCTCGCCTTCCTCGCGTTCTTCGCGCTGGCGTCAGCATCGGACTTGGCCGTCGCCCTCGTCAACCGCCGCATCGCGATCGACAGCGGTCCCACGACCTTGCCGGCGCTCGAATTGCGTGAGGGCGTTCCGGAGAGTTTGCGCACGATGGTGGTCATGCCCGTGCTCTTGACGTCGCTGACCGAGCTCGAGAATCTCCTCAAGCGCATCGAGGTGCACTTCCTCACCGAGCAGCGCGGCGAACTCCACTTCGCTTTGCTTTCGGACTGGAACGACTCAAAGACCGAGACCGCTGCAACCGACGACGAATTTCTCGCAGCGGCGTCCGGCGGCATCGCCCGACTGAACGCGCGTTACGGCCCGGCGCCCGGAGGCGCGCGCTTCTTGTTGCTGCATCGGCGGCGTATCTGGAACGAATCGCAACATATGTGGATGGGGTGGGAGCGCAAGCGCGGTAAGCTCCACGAATTGAACCGATTGCTGCGCGGCGCCTCCGACACGTCGTTCTTAGATGTCAGCGGCCGCCCGCCAGAGGTTCCTTCCGGTATCCGCTATGTGGTGACGCTTGACGCCGACACGCGTCTGCCGCGCGGAACGTTGAGACGCCTGATCGGAAAGATGGCGCACCCGCTCAATCGTCCGACGCTCGATCCGAAGAATCGCCGCGTCATTGAAGGCTACGCCGTGCTGCAGCCGCGCATCACGCCGTCGTTTCCGAGAGCTCGCGAAGGGTCGATGTTCAACCGCGTGTTCACGAGCCCGAGCGGGCTGGACACGTATGCGTTCGCAGTCTCGGACGTGTATCAGGATCTCTTCGGCGAAGGCTCGTACCTCGGCAAAGGTATCTACGACGTCGATGCGTTCGAAACGGCTCTCGCCGGACGGATTCCTGAGAGCACCTTGCTGAGTCACGATCTGCTTGAGGGGATATTCGCTCGCGCCGGACTGCTTTCCGACATCGAAGTCGTAGAGGATTCCCCCACGCGCTACGACGTCGCTATGGCTCGGCAACATCGCTGGGCCCGCGGCGATTGGCAGCTGCTGCCGTGGATCTTCGGCAGTAGCGTGGAATTCGGCAAAGGCGTTATCACGCCGCTCGGCCGCTGGAAGATGTTGGATAACCTGCGTCGGACTTTATCTGCGCCGGCCGCGTTCGTCGCCCTGGTGGCGGGATTCACCCTCCCTTTAGCTGCTGCCGTCTTCTGGGTTGGCTTCGTTGTCGCGACGTTTGTCATCCCGCCTTTCTTGGCGCCCATCGCCGGCATCTTCCCGCGAGTGCCCGGCATTTCGCTACGGAAGCATTGGAACGCGGTCGGCGCGGATTTTGCCCAAGCATCGCTGCAGATCGGCTTGACGCTGACGCTGCTCGCTCATCAAGCGTGGCTGATGGGAGACGCAATAACCCGAACGCTGACCCGATTGTACCTCACGCGCCGGCGGCTGCTCGAGTGGACGGATGCCGCCACCCTGGTCTCACGCACGGCGCTCGGCGTCCGCGGCTACTACCGCCGGATGGCGGGCGGCGTCGCGCTCGGCGTCGCGGCAGGGCTCCTTGTCGCGTTTGCCGGTCACGCGGCTTGGCCGATCGCCCTTCCATTCGTGACCTTTTGGATACTGTCGCCTGCCATAGCAGATTTGATAAGTCGTCCGACGCGCGCGATGAGCGAACAGCGTCCGTCTGCCGCAGACGCGAAGGTGTTGCGCCTGACGGCGCGGCGGACGTGGCGCTTCTTTGAAACCTTTGTCTCGGCGAAAGATCATCTGCTGCCCCCGGACAATTTCCAAGAAGATCCTGCACCGGTGCTGGCGCACCGCACATCGCCGACAAACATCGGCCTCTACCTTTTGTCGGTGATCGCGGCTCGCGACTTCGGCTGGTTGGGGACGATGGACGCCGTTGATCGTCTGAGCGCCACCTTGGACACAATGGTGGGACTCGAACGCTTTCGGGGCCATTTCTATAATTGGTACGGCACTCTCGATGGCCACCCGCTCGAACCGCGGTACCTCTCGTCGGTGGACAGCGGGAACTTAGCCGGACATCTGATCGCGCTCAAAAACGCTTGCGCTGAGCTCATTCGCGCGCCGATCGCGGGGGCTTGGTCGTTCGCCGGCATTGCTGATGCGCTCGAGATCGCCCTCGCGGCTTCGCGCGCGCTCCCCAAAGAACGCCGCCTGCAAACGGCGTCTCTGCAAAGCGTTACCGAAGAGCTTGCTGAACTCTCGGCGGCTGTCGCGATTCCACCCGTCGATGCGACACTGCCGACGTACGTCGGACGGGCCGACGAGATCGTTGCGCGCGCGCGCACGTTCGTCGACATCGCTCGAGCGCTCAACGCGGAGATGGCCGATGCGTCGAGCGCCGAATTGCTGGCCCAAGCCGAAGCGCTCCACACGGTCTCACAAAGCCATCTCCGCGATGTTGAGACGTTGGTGCCGTGGGCGAAGCTCAAGCAAAGAGATCCCGTTCAGCCGGCACTGGCGCCGCTGCTGGGTTCGATCCCCTCGTTAGAAGATCTACCGAAACGGTGCGAAGCGGCGGTTGCCCTTCTCGACATCCGGGGCGGCGACGACGCGCTCGTCGAAGCGCTCGGTCATTCCGCGCAAGCCGCACGTTCGTTGATCGATCGACTCGAGACAATCGCCGACCACGCCAAAGAGTTTTTCGAAGCGATGGATTTCGGGCTTTTGTTCGACCCAGTCCGGCAGCTGCTCTCCGTGGGCTACCGGTGCGGCGAAGGCGTCCTCGACGAGAATTGCTACGATCTTCTCGCCTCCGAAGCGCATCTCGCGAGTTTCGTCGCGATCGCAAAGGGAGACGTGGCGGCCCGGCATTGGAATAGGCTCGGCAGGACCGTAACGCCGATCAACGGCGGCGCGGCGCTCATATCGTGGTCGGGATCGATGTTCGAGTACTTGATGCCGAGCCTGGTATTGCGAGCGCCAGTGGACTCCCTCATCGATCAAAGTAACCGTCTCGCCGTTCGCAGGCAGATCGAATACGCGACCGGACTTGGCATCCCGTGGGGAATGTCGGAATCTGCCTATAACGCTCGCGATCTCGAGATGACGTATCAATACTCGAGCTTTGGTGTTCCCGGTTTGGGCCTCAAGCGCGGCCTTGACGACGATGAAGTGATCGCCCCGTACGCGACAGCACTTGCAGCCATGGTCGATTCGCCCGCCGCCGCGCGCAATTTCGATCGGATCGGAGCAGCCGGGGGCGTCGGACGCTATGGCTGCTACGAGGCACTGGACTATACGCCGTCGCGCGTACCTGACGGCCAGACGGTAGCGGTCGTCCGCTCATACATGGCGCACCATCAGGGCATGACGTTGGTCGCGATCGACGACGTCCTCCACGACGGCATCATGCAAGACCGATTTCACGCCGAGCCGATGGTCCAGGCGACCGAACTGCTCCTCGAAGAGCGTGCTCCGCGTGAAATTCTCGTCGTCCACCCGCAACACGAGCACGTGAAGTCGAGCGTCAGCGTCCGCGAAACTCTTCCCCACATGCAACGCCGGTTCGATTCGCCGCACCAGCCGATTCCGCGCACGCATATTCTCTCGAACGGATCGTATGCGGTCATGCTCACCTCGTCCGGATCCGGATATAGCCGCTGGCGGGATGTCGCTGTGACCCGCTGGCGGGAAGACACGACCTGCGACGATTGGGGTTCGTTCGTCTTCGTCCGCGATGTGGCGAGTGGAGAGGTGTGGTCAGCCGGCTACCAACCCAGCGGAAAAGAGCCCGCAGCCTACGAGGCAGAGTTCTTGGAAGACCGCGCGAGAATCGTCCGGCGCGACGGCGCAATCATGACGACGCTCGACGTCATGGTTTCAACGGAAGACGACGCCGAGGTCCGCCGCGTCTCAATCTCCAATTTCGGGAGCCGAGCGCGGGAGATCGAGTTGACCTCATACGCCGAGGTCGTGCTCGCCTCCGCGGATTCGGACGCCGCCCACCCCGCGTTTTCGAATCTGTTCGTCGAGACTGAGTTCATTCCGAAGATTGGGGCTATCGTCGCGACGCGGCGCTTGCGTTCTCCCGACGAACCGCAGGTCTGGGCCGCCCATCTCGTCGTCGTGGAAGGCGACACGATCGGGGCGCCGCAATTCGAGACCAACCGGGCGCGATTTCTCGGCCGAGGGCGCGGCATTCGTTCTGCCGCCGCTGCGCTCGACGGTCAACCCTTGTCCAATACCTCCGGTGCCGTTCTTGACCCGATCTTCAGTCTTCGGCGCCGACTTCGATTGGCGCCCTGGTCGACGGCTCGCGTCGCGTTCTGGACACTTGTCGCGTCCTCGCGGGAAGAGGTACTCGACCTCGCCGATCGGCACCAAAATCCAGCGGCTTTCGATCGCGCGGTCACGCTTGCATGGACGCAGGCGCAGGTGCAGCTCTTCCATCTTGGCATCGACGCAGACGAGGCGAATCTTTTCCAGCGGCTGGCGGGCCACGTTCTCTATTCGAATCCCGCGCTGCGTCCGTCGCAGGAGGTGCTGAGGCGGACCGAAGGCGGTCCTCGCGCGCTATGGGCGTGCGGCGTCTCCGGCGATCTCCCGATAGTGCTGTGCCGGATCGACGACGTTGCGGATTTAGGGATCGTTCGCCAGCTTATCCGAGCGCACGAATATTGGGCGATGAAGCAGCTCGCGGTCGATCTCGTCATTTTGAACGAGCGAGCGCCGTCCTACGCCCAAGACTTGCTCTCCGCCTTGGATACAACCATCCGGGCTAGCCAACTTCGTCAAGCCACCGAGTATCATAGCAAGCGCGGCTCGATCTTCGTCCTGCGCGCAGATCTGATCTCAACAACGACGCGCAATGCGCTGCGAGGCGCAGCTCGGGCTACCCTCTTGAGCCGTAGCGGGAGCTTGTACGAGCAGGTCGGTCGTCGCGAAGATTCCGAGCCTGCGTTTTTGCGCCCGCGAGTTCGCCGGCCGTCCGGCATTCCGAATGGGTCGCTGCAGCGTCCGACCCTTGAGTATTTCAACGGTCTCGGCGGCTTTAGCGACGACGGCCGGGAATACGTGACGTATTTCGGCGGCAGCCAATGGACCCCCGCGCCGTGGATCAACGTCGTCGCCAATCCTTCGTTCGGGTTTCAGGTATCGACCGAGGGCAGCGGCTATACGTGGTCGATCAACAGCCAGCGCAATAAACTCAGTCCGTGGTCGAACGATCCAGTGAGTGATAGGCCAGGAGAGGCGTTCTACGTCCGCGATGAGGACTCCGGGATGATAGGCTCGCCGACGGCGCTTCCGGTTCGCGACGACTCCACGCCGTATATCGCCCATCACGGCCAAGGATATAGCCGTTTCGAGCACGTCTTTCAAGGCATCTCTCTCGAGCTGCTCCAGTTCGTGCCATTGCGCGACTCTGTGAAAATCTCGAGGTTGAGGATTCGAAATCAATCGGGGCGTAGCCGTCGCATCTCCGTCACGGCCTACGTCGAGTGGATATTGGGTACGTCGCGCGCGGGTTCAGCGCCGTTCATCGCGACGGAGATCGACGCGGGCACGAAAGCCATGTTCGCAACCAATCCTTGGAACGAGGAATTCGGCGGTCGCATCGCTTTCGCGGATCTTTCGGGCCGTCAGCGCAGCTGGACTGGCGATCGGACCGAATTCATCGGGCGCGATGGGTCCCTCGATCGCCCGGCAGCGCTCGACCGCGGCACGCCGATGTCCAATCGGGTCGGCCAGGGACTCGATCCGTGCTGCGCGATGGAGACTCGGGTCGAGCTCGCGGCAGATGCGACGGCCGACGTCGCCTTCTTCCTCGGCGACGCCGCAGCGAAAGAAGAAGCGCTGGCATTGATCGCGCGTTATCGAAGCGCCGATCTCGACGCGATATTAACGCCCGTGACGAATTTTTGGGATGAGGCGCTTGGCGCGATTCAAGTTCAGACGCCGGATCGCGCGATGGACGTCCTGCTGAATCGGTGGCTCTTGTATCAGACGCTGGCATGCCGGATCTGGTCGCGTGCCGGATTCTATCAGGCGAGCGGTGCCTATGGGTTCCGCGACCAGCTCCAAGACGTGATGGCGGTCTGCAGCGCGAAACCGGACGTCACGCGAGAGCACCTCCTTCGCGCCGCATCGCGCCAGTTCGCGCAAGGCGACGCGCAGCATTGGTGGCATGTGCCGTCCGGACAAGGCTTGCGCACGCGCATCTCCGACGATCACGTTTGGCTCCCTTTCGCCGTTGCGCACTACGTCGATGTCACCGATGATGTCGCGGTACTCGACGAACAAGTACCTTTTCTCGAAGGTCCTGAGCTGCGCGACGACGAGCGCGAATCGTACTTCCAGCCGAAGGTCGGCGAAGTGAGTGCCTCGCTGTATGAGCACTGCGCTCGGGCATTGGACAGGAGTCTCGCGGTCGGAGCCCACGGTTTGCCGCTGATGGGTACGGGCGATTGGAACGACGGCTTGAACCGCGTGGGCATCGGCGGCAAGGGCGAGAGCGTATGGCTCGCCTGGTTTCTCGACGCAGCGATTTCCGCGCTCGCGCCGCTCGCCGCTCGCCGCGGCGACGCAAAACGCGCCGCGGCGTGGCGGGCGCACGCCGTCGCGATGCGAGACGCGCTCGAGAGAGACGGCTGGGACGGAGCGTGGTACCGGCGGGGATTTTTCGATGACGGCACGCCGCTTGGATCCTCATCAAGTGAAGAATGTCAGATCGATTCAATCGCGCAGTCGTGGGCCGTCATCTCAGGCGCAGGCGATCGGACGCGTGCCGCGGCGGCGATGGCAGCGGTCGACGCCCGACTCGTCGATCGCGGCCACCAGATTGTCCGGCTCTTTAGCCCCCCGTTCGACCGAACGCCGCTCGACCCAGGGTATATCAAGGCCTATCCTCCCGGCATTCGTGAGAACGGCGGTCAATACACCCATGGAGCGCTCTGGTCGGTCATCGCGTTTGCGATACTTGGTGACGGAGATAAAGCTGCCGAGCTCTTCTCCCTCCTGAACCCGATCAACCATTCGAGTTCTCGCGATGCCATCTATTGCTACAAGGTCGAGCCATACGTCGCGTGCGCCGACGTGTACGAAGAGCGCGCTCACGTGGGCCGCGGCGGCTGGACATGGTATACAGGTTCGGCGGGCTGGATGTATCGGGCCGGCATCGAGTGGGTGCTCGGGATCCGCTTGCATGGTCGATCACTGTCGATCGATCCACGGATCCCGAAAGGGTGGCCTGGATTTTCGTTCAGGCTCAGGTACCGCTCGGCGACGTATGATGTCGCGGTTGAGAATCCGCGACACGTGAGCCTTGGGGTGACCAGTATCGAAGTCGACGGCCGAACCTTGGAAGTCGCCGGGCCCGTTATCCTGACGGATGACGGCGCGACTCATAGCATTAGAGTGGTCCTCGGCTAAGCGGTTTCGTCATGCACGTAAGCCCCCTCGCGGGGAAGCCACTTGAACCCGGCGCATTGGTGAATGTACCCCGGCTCGTGACCGCCTACTATGCAGAGAGGCCCGACGCATCCGTCGCCGCGCAGCGCGTCGCGTTCGGTACTTCGGGTCACAGGGGCTCGGCATTCGATCGCACGTTCAATGAGACGCACATCCTTGCGATAACGCAGGCGATCTGCCGGTTTCGCCGCGAGCGCGGCATCGACGGTCCGCTATTCCTTGGGATGGATTCCCACGCGCTGTCGGAGCCGGCGTTCGCAAGCGCGATCGAAGTCCTCGCCGCCAACGAGGTCGACGTCATGATCGACCGCGGCCACGGTTATACGCCAACGCCCGTCATCTCCCACGCGATACTGACCTACAACCGCGGTCGGAACCGCGGGCTAGCCGACGGAATCGTGATCACGCCGTCGCACAACCCTCCGGAAGATGGCGGCTTCAAATACAATCCGCCCAATGGCGGGCCAGCCGGTCTTGACGTGACGCGCTGGATCGAGGTAGCCGCGAACGAAATGATCGCCCACGCTCTTCGCGGGGTGACGCGCGTCTCGTACGATCGGGCCATCGGCGCATCAACGACACATCGCCATGACTACGCCAACGCATACGTGGAGGATCTTGCGAACGCGGTCGACATGGAAGCGATCGCAGGCGCGGGCCTGAAGATCGGCGTCGACGCGCTCGGCGGTGCCAGTGCCCAGTACTGGGGCCGGATCGCCGAACGTTACGGCCTGTCGATGCGCGTCATCAACGACGTCGCCGATCCGACGTTCCGGTTCGTGGCTGCGGATTGGGATGGAAAGATCCGGATGGATTGCTCGTCGCCGTATTCGATGGCGCCCACCATCGCCATGCGGGATCAATTCGACATCGCGTTCGCGAACGACACCGACGCCGACCGTCACGGGATCGTCACGCCATCCGCCGGTCTGATGAACCCCAACTACTACCTCGCCGCCGCCATCTCGTATCTCGTGCAACACCGTCCGGATTGGCCGGCCGGCGCGGCGATCGGCAAGACAGTTGTGTCGAGCGGCATGATCGATCGAGTGACCGCCGGAAGAGGGAGGAATCTTTTCGAAGTCCCCGTGGGTTTCAAGTGGTTCGTCGACGGGCTGCTCGACAATTCGCTGTGTTTCGGCGGCGAGGAGAGCGCCGGCGCAACGTTTTTACGTCGCGACGGGACGGTCTGGACGACGGATAAAGACGGCATCATCCTCGGCCTGCTCGCGGCAGAGATGACGGCGCGGTTGGGCCGCGATCCTGGCGACAGCTACGCGGAACTCACGCGTGAGTTCGGAACCTCCGTGTACGAACGGACGGACGTTTCGGCGTACGCGACGGAGAAGGCGAAACTAGCCGAAATATCACCCGAGCTTGTGCGGTCTCATACGCTTGCCGGCGACGCGATCCGTGCGGTGCAGACGAAGGCATCCGGAAATGCGGAACCGATCGGCGGCATCAAAGTCGTGACCGACTTCGGATGGTTCGCAGCGCGTCCGTCGGGAACGGAGGACGTCTACAAGATCTACGCGGAGAGCTTCCGGAGTGCCGAACATCTGCACCGGATTCAGGAAGAGGCAAAGACCATCGTCTCAGCCGCGCTTCGTTAAGCGCTGGCGCCCGCTACGGCGGGTCAGAGCAGAAGGGATGCCCCGAGCCGATCTAAATGTGCCGACGATGCGCTACGTTACGGGCGGTGAATGAGGAGCAGCCGTCGGTCACTTTTTGACGGCCTTCGATTTCTGCTCGCCAACCATCTCCTCGATACGAGGATGGTCGCCTTCTACCGTCTTGATCCACTGTTTGAAAGGCGGCACTTCCTCGCCGACGCGATAGAGGAAGTAGTAAGCGCTGATGGCGCCGACAAACTTGAAGCGCCGTTTGAGGTCGGCGGTCAATTCTTCATACGAACGAAGCGATCGCAAGTAATTGCGGAATCCCTTGTACTCTTTGTCGAGCTCGAGGATGGTCGCGGCATTCTTGATCGTCGCTTCGATTTTGCGCTTGCTGTGCAAGATGCCGTCCGTGGTCATGAGGCGTTCGATGTCCGGCGTGCGGTATCGGGCTACTTCTGCGATGTCGAAATCGTCGAAGGATTCGCGAAGCGCTTCCCACTGGCTATCAATGGCCGCCCAGCTCAAACCCCCTTGGAAGACCGCGCGGGTCATCACCGCGAGATAGTCGGCGAGACTCGGTTTTGCGATACGTGTATGATCAGCGCTTATCGGCATATTCGATTCGCTCCGTGAGCTCCCGCAGTCTACCGCTCAGCTCGGGCATCGCCTCTTCAAGCCGGCTGGGGATCTCTTCCAGCTGCATACCGTCACCTATAACTTCTTTGCAAGGCGCGCCTGCAGCATGTGCTGCCGACGAACCAACGGGCGGCAAAGTTCGCCAGTCAGTATTGCTGAATGCCTCCAATAGTGCACCGAGTTCGACTTGGGTCGAGGATTGAGTTGCTGCGCTCAGTAGGCCGGTTCGACAGCGCCGGTTCGTGCGCTCTGAACCGATCACGCCGCTACAAAGGTTTGATTGTCCGTTGAATGTCCGAAGCGGAAATGTCAATTACCTGAAATCGCGTATCATCAAATGCCTCGGTTCTGGTGACGGAACCGTCGGCTATAAAGGCCTTCCAGTTCGCTCCATGAACGGTTAGTTGAAACGTCCCGATTGGCACGCGGTCAAAATAGTAGATGCCATTTTGAATGTCGGCGCGAAGCGAATCACCGTCCGCACACGATAACTCAACGGTTTCGCCATCGGGCTGGGCCAACCGACCCATCAAGTGCCCGAAGGGTGGATTGTAGGTAGCACACACGCCGTTGCCATTGATGCACGGGTCGGTATCGGGGTCGATTGTTATTGCGTATACAACCAGCGTTCTGACCGCGTTCGCGTGGACCATTGCTTGAAAATCGGCGCTGCAGGTTGAGATCGTGAACGCGAACCTGCCATAGCCGGGTGGAGCACTAAAGGTCAAATCCTGCCCGGCCGTAGTTGCTCCAATGTCTCTACCGGGCGTTTCAACCGCGGCCGACGACCCAGGGGGGATTTCGCATCCAATGATGTGGACCACGAGTGTGCCTTTGATAACGGCGCCTTCATCAGCGCGCGCTTGAATGCCGAGTCCCAAGAAACACATTGAAACGGCGAATAGTGCAGATCCACGCAGAAAAATGTTTTGCGATTTCATACTTTGCCAACTCTCCCCAGTAGTCATATCCATTCTGAGCACGCGACGTACGAAATGTCCACTAGATCGGTCGAATATCATTACCTACGAAAGAACCATACTAGCGCGACGACACCCAAGATGCACAATAAGCCAAAGAGGACCGGTAGCAAAGCCAACCATGGATATTGATTCGCCCCTGAAAACAGAAGCCGACCTCCAAAACCAACGAAGAATTTGACCGCCATCGCCCCCTGCGAGACGATAAATAGTCCGAGAACAAACGCGGTGCCAATCCGAACAGAGAGCGGAGAATCTTTCGCCCGCCACGGTCCCAGGGAATTAGGAATTTGTTTCATCGAACAAAGTGTTCGCGCAGCAAACGCCTTCTCCTAACGCAATATCGGCGAGCTCGGAAAAATCACAGCAGCGCCTGGCCTCGGTTAGGGGCAGACGCAGGATCGCTACGCATGCGCGCCTCCTAGCTAGTTGGGCTCGGGCCGCGCACTTGGATATTGTATGATCAGTTGATTTAATAGGCAAAGCAGGGGCGCGCTGCGTCTAGGGGACGGGGCGCGACACCCCTAGCGCAATCCATAAGAAAGTGAGTTGAGTCGCAATCAGTAGCGCTCGTTTTAAGGGGCTGCACCCTCGCCCGCGCAGCCATGCTATAGAATAAGAGAAATAGGGAATGAGAATAAGCAGAGTCGCGAGCAGTATTGCCAGACTTTCGACGGGCGTTGTTCCGGTGCTGGGCCCATAATAATTAGCGACTAGATTTCGGACTGTTTCATAAAGCACGACTGCGAAAAAAGACGATGGAACAAACAACAGCAGCGGAGCTAAGACAAATAAACGAAAGGTGCTAGGCCGCAAAACAAGATATCGCGTCCCCAACCTGTCCCTGCCCATTATTGCACCTACAGCGGGCCGTACCGCGTCTTTGCTCCAACCACGGAGCGCCAACGACTCCCGTGGCCGTCATTCTCGGTTGCGGAAATGTCGCGAATCGCCAAATCTGCTTGGTGTAATCCAACTGAATCCCAAATAGTAACGGCCCGTACAAGACCTGGATGGCGTGATCCAAGTGCGCGTCATGATCTTCACCACCACCACCAGCCGAGTCTTGCAAAGACTGTCCGCCGAGCCCGGATAAACCTGCTTCGTGAATTCCGCGGTGCCGGCAGTAGGCAACGAAGAAGGCATCTCGGCTTTCGCCGCGATGCCTTATGCCGTATAGATTCGGGCCGACTGGATTCGAACCAGCGATCTCCTGCCCCCCAGACAGGCGCGATAACCAGGCTTCGCTACGGCCCGACCAAGAAATATAAGGGTTCTAGCCGGTTTTTACCTCCTGCAGTGGCGACGTGTCCCCTTACGTCTCCCCAATGCCATTTAATAGTGTATCCACGCGCTCCACTGACTCTCGGCAATCAATAGGCGTCAGGTCATTTGCCGCCGTCTGAAGGAGCAATACCGCCACGCCGCTCGAGGTACTCGCGGCTAAGCCGGACGATGTGGTCGAAGCCGGCCCACTGCAGCGGTTCGTTCTTCCTACGCAAGGCGATCACGTCGCTCAACTGCGCCCACGCTTCGATGACCCGATACGCGCCCGTCTCGAGATATAGATTCGGTGCGAGCAGACCCGTGCTCACGAGCGTGCCTACCTTTTCCCAAAAATTGCCGAGCACGAGTTCCGGATGCGTCGCGCTGAACGCGACGCCTTTCTCGAGCTCCTCGCGGTACTTCTCATCGAGTAGCCGCTTTGGCAATTCGTTCGCGACGTACTCGCGCGCCGCATACATCTCGGGCGAGCTGTACTCTTTATGGAGTGCGAGGAAGCCTTCGAGTTGTGTCGCCAATTTCAGTTGACGGATCTGGACGATCGCGGCGATCGCCGTCGCGGCGATGATGAGGGTTGTAACCACCGTGGCTGCGCCGCTGATGCCTTCCCATGTCATATCGGCACCTCAAACCTTCTCGAAAGACGTCGCTCTAACAAGTTGCGGCAGACCCCGCAAGGTGGAGTACGGCTGCGCACCGCCTCCGCCGCGGTGCTTCGAAACGCCGTGCATGGAGTGGACGTTCAATTTGACGCTCTCATCATATGATGCCGAGAACGAGACGGCGGCGTAAGGGCCGCACGCTTCGATTCCCGAAGCTCAAGCGCCCTTCGAAGAGCTTCACCGCGGCATTCACCATACCGTTTGCGCTCTGGTAATTCACGGAACCGTTTTGCAAGGCCGGCGTCCTGCACGGACGGAGATCGAAGCGTTTCCCTATGGTCGACCTTGTGGTGGCCGACCTTCATCGTCCACCCTCTTCTCCATACCTTCTTAGGATATTCCGACCGCTCGGCGACACTTATCCCATGCGACCCGCAAGGCTCTTCAGAATCACAGCTGGCCTCGTCGTCGCCGTCCCGTTGCTCGGTTGGCTTGCATATGCCGGTGTCGTCTGGTTGGGATACGGAAGACTGCAGGTCGACCGTCGGCCCGACAAGATGCTCGATCGGTATATGCCGCAGTACGAGGTCGGCGAGCGCCACGAGATCATCGTGAACGCGCCGGCAAGCGACACCTGGGCCGCGGCTTGCGCGATCGACCTCCAGCGCTCGCCGGTGATCGGCGCGATCTTCTCGGCCAGAGAACGGCTGTTGGGCGCGGCGCATCCTGAGGCGTCGCCGGCGCCGTTCTTGCATCAAGCGATCGCCATGGGCTGGGGCATACTCGAAGAGCGAGCCGGCCGCGAGCTGGTGATGGGCTCTATCACGCAGCCGTGGGAAGCGAACGTCGTCTTCCACGCACTCGCGCCGGACCGGTTCGCATCGTTCGCCGAACCCGGCTATGTAAAGATCGTGTGGACAGTAGAAGCCGAGCCGACGGGCGCTTCCACGTCGATCGCGCGGACCGTCACTCGGGTACAGACCACCGACGCCGCGTCGCGCGAGAAGTTCCGACGGTATTGGGCAATTTTCTCGCCCGGCATCTTGCTCATCCGCTACGAGGCGCTCCGCCTGATCCGCGACGACGCAGAGCGCCGTTTCCAAAGGCCGCCGAAGCTTGCGCTGCCATCGTCACGATAGCCGCAGCCGAGCTTCGGCCATGACGTCGCCCTGGCGATGGTTCCAGCTGAACCCGAGTTTGTTACAAATCGCAAGCATCGCATGGTTTGACTCCAGCACGTAACCCACTATCTCGCTCATGCCCTCCGCGCGGCCGATCTCGACTAAGCGGCGAAGCAGTTCGGTTCCCAAACCATGATGCTGCACGTCGTCGGCAACGAGCAAAGCGAATTCGGTGCGCCCGGAGCGTCGTGTTCTCACAAGATTACCGATGCCGAGAATGCGCCGGCCGTCTTCGGTCTTCGGCTCGGCGACGAGCGCGATCTCCCGGCCGTAGTCGATGAGACAAGAGCGCGCGAGTCGTGCATGCGCTATGCGTCCTTCGAGGCGTTCGGCGTTCGCGAAGCGCATGTACACCGTATCCTCGGACAGGGAGCGCTGAAATTCACGGACGAGCGGCTCGTCCTCGGCGCGAATGGGTCGTATTTGTAGTTGTGTGCCGTCACTCATCGTCCACTCGCCGGCGTACTGCGCCGGATACGATCGGATCGCCGGCTTGCTCAAGGCACCATCCGGCACGGACAGATCGTGGAGCATCACTCGCATGTCGAGGGCGACGATGCGTTGCCAACTCGCATAGAGCGGGTTCACGTCGATCTCGCGTATCCGCGGACAGTCCGTCACGAGATTGGCGAATCGAACGATCAACGCGGCAAGTGTGTCGACATCAACCGGTGCATGTCCGCGAGTCGAGCCGAGCGCCCCGTACGCGCGCGTCGACTCCATCAAAAGCTTGGCGAGTGTGCCATTGAGCGGCGGCAAGCCGATTCCGCGATCATGGAAGACCTCCACCAACGTTCCGCCGAGACCGAACACTATCATGGGACCAAATTGCGGGTCTATTGCACTGCCGAGCAGTAATTCGATGCCGTCCGTTCCCGTTACCATGGGCTCCACGATGACACCGTCGAAAGCGCTTGCGCCCGCCCGGTCCGTGACTGACGCCCGAATCGACGTAAACGCGTCCCGAACGCCGCCGGTGTCCAATACGTTGAGGCGCACGCCGCCGACATCAGTCTTGTGGGTAACGACTGCGGACAGCAATTTCACGGCAACCGGATACCCGCAGGAATTCGCGGCCGCCACTGCGTCATCGGCAGTCCCTGCTTCGGTCTTTGGTACGAGGGGTATGGCGTACGCGCGAGCGAGCCGTTCGCATTCTCGCGGTGTCAGCGAAACGCGACCGGCTCGAAGCGCGTCGTCGATCGCAGCCTGTGCCGCGACGCGATCGTGCATATCGCCGGCCGGGCTTGCCGGTGTCTCGTACAGAGCGCGAAAGTTTTCGTCGTAGTGCCACAGGTAGTTGAAAGACGCGACCGCGAGCTCGGGATACGAGTACGTCGGTATGCCGGCTCGCTCCAACGCAGCTGCACCCTCAGCGACGCCCGCGCCGCCCATCCAAGCGGCGAGAACCGGCTTGGCGTCGCCCGTCGCGCATTCGATCACCGACCGCGCGACATCGGACGCACTTGCGACCGATTGCGGCGCGTAAATGACGAGGACGGCGTCGGCGTTGGGATCGCGCAGGGCGACATCGACGGCCTTCGCAAAGCGCCGGCTGTCCGCGTCGCCAAAGATGTCGATAGGATTCCCGCGGCTCCAGTGCGCGGGCAGCAGTCCGTCCAGTGCACGTGTGCTCTCCGGCGCAAGCGTCGCTAACCGACCGCCGCCCGCAATCAGCGCGTCCGACGCGATGATGCCTGGTCCGCCCGCGTTGGTGACGATCGTGAGCCGCTTCCCGTTCGGTCTTTTGCCCCGCGCCAACACCTCCGCCATGTCAAACAGATCTTGAATGGAATCAACCCGCAAGGCTCCGCAGCGACGCAGCACAGCGTCGAACACGGCGTCGCTCCCCACGAGCGCCCCCGTGTGAGAGGCGGCAGCGCGAGCCGCCGCGTCGGTGCGCCCGGACTTCATCACGATGACGGGCTTGATCGATGCAGCCTCTCGAACGGACGAAACGAACGACGAGGGGTGGCTTCCTACGGACTCCATGTACAGAAGAATGCTCTTGGTTCCGGGGTCATCGACGAGGTAGTCGACATAGTCGGCCCAGTCGACGTCGACCATCGAGCCGGCCGAAATGAAATAGCTAAAGCCGACGTTGCGCGTCGCGGCCCAATCGAGAATTGCCGTGCAGAGCGCTCCGCTTTGGCTGACAAACCCGATCGAGCCGGGCAACGCCTTCGCCGCGGCGAATGTCGCGTCGAGACCAATGTGCGGTGAGATAAAGCCGAGGCAGTTTGGTCCGATGATGCGCATTCCGTAGGCTTGGGCTTGCGCGAGCATCCGGCGTTCGAGGTCGGCACCCGGCTCGCCGGTTTCGCGAAATCCAGCCGAAACCACGACCATTCCCTTGACGCCTGCGCGGCCGCATTCGCGCGCGAGGTCCGGCACAGTGGCAGCCGGCGTTGCGACCACCGCCAAGTCGACACTTTCGCCGATGTCGCCGATCGAGGCGAAGGCGCGCCGCTCGAACACGGTCCGGTGCGTCGGTGTTACGGGGAAAACAGGGCCCTGAAAGCCACGCGTCGTCAGATGCTCGAAAAGGGCTCGTCCGACGGCGCCCGGACGCTCGGTAGCGCCGATCAGCGCGACCGACCGCGGCGCGAACATCGCGCGCAGATTCGCGTTGGGATCGGTACTCACGAAGCGCCCTTGGACGAAGGCGAGGTGTGACGAGCGCGAAACCGACCCACGACGCGACGCATTTTTCGGGGGCTCACGATCTGCGGTGGTCGGTCACCCAAGGCGTGCCGGTAGAAGAAGACCTTGGCACTCTCCACCATGCCCATGTACATCGCGATCATCAAGAGCAGGACGACGAAGAAACCGACCGGCAGTGCCGTAAAGCCAAGCGCTGGACCAACCGGCGAGAAAGGCAGGGCAATAGCCACGGTAACGCATGCGATCGTCGTCAACGCCAGCGCGGTGCTTGGTTTACTCTTGAATGCGGGCACGCGCTGCGTGCGGATCGCGAAAATAACCAAACTTTGCGTGAGGAGCGATTCGACGAACCACCCGGTTCTGAACAGTGTTTCACCGGCGTGAAACAGCCACAGCATTACCCCGAAGGTCATAAAGTCGAATATCGAGCTGATCGGCCCGAACAAGAGCATGAAGCGATTGATGAATCGCATATCCCAATGCGCGGGGCGGCGCAGGAGCTGCAGGTCGACGTTATCGGTCGGGATCGTCATTTCACCTGCGTCGTATAGGAGATTGTTGAGGAGGATTTGCGACGGAAGCATCGGCAAGAACGGAAGGAACAGGGACGCTCCGGCTGCGCTGAACATGTTGCCGAAATTCGACGACGTGCCCATCAATACGTATTTGATCGTATTCGCGAAAACTCGCCGCCCTTCGATAATGCCGTCGGCGAGAATCCGCAGTTCCTTGTTGACGAGCACGATGTCGGCAGCGTCTTTGGCGACATCACTCGCCGATTCGACGGAGATACCGACGTCGGCGTCGTGCAGTGCGACGGCATCGTTGACGCCGTCCCCGAGAAAACCGACTTCGGTCCCGCCGGCACGCGCCGCCTTGATCAAGCGCGATTTCTGTTCGGGATTCACCCTCGCAAAAATCGTCGTGCGGCCGATCGCATCGCGAAGTTCGTGATCGTCCATTTTCTCGATCTCGGCGCCCGTGATCGTTCCGGCAAATGGCACCCCGAGCTGCGTGCATACCGTCTGCGCCACGCGTTCGTTGTCACCAGTTGCGATTTTGACTTCGACGCCCAGCGAGTGGAGCAACCGTAGCGAGGCGGCAGCATCGGGTTTTGGCGGATCGGAGAATATGAGCAGCCCGGCCATTTGTAAACCGGTTTCGTCCGACGGCCGGATCGTGTTCTCGCCGGTCCAGGGTCGAGCAGCAACCGCGACGACGCGCTTTCCAGCCGCAAACTGCGCTTCGAGCGTCTGCTGGAACGCGGGCGGTACGTCGGTGCAGCACTCAAGTACGGATTCGGGCGCCCCCTTGACCACGAACGTCCGTCCTTGAGACCCGTCGCGAAGCAGCGCAGACATCCGTCGGCGCACGTAGTCGAACGGCAGGACGGCGAGGCGTTCCCTTACGGATGTCGAGATACGCTTCGCGGCGGTCGCCAGCGCAGCATCGAGCGGGTTTCCCGCCGCCGCCGGATCGCCTTGATCTGTCACCGTGCTGCACGACAGCCCGAGAACAAAGACTTTGTCGGACGGCGCGCCGTCGCAATCGACGGCCGCCGCAAAATCGAGTTGACCCAAAGTCAGCGTTCCGGTCTTGTCGGTGAAGAGCACCTCGACGTTGCCGAAGTCCTCGATAGCGACGAGCCGCTTGACTATAACGGAACGCTGCGCCATTCGTCTGGCGCCCGTCGACAAGCAAACGGTGACGATAGCGGGCAAGAGCTGCGGCGTCAGCCCAACGGCAACCGCGAGGGAAAACAAGAGCGACTCGATCCAAGCGTGCCGGAAGAGCGCGTTGAGTGCAAATATGGAGATCGTCAGTATCGCCGTGATACGGATGAGCAGGGTCGAAAAATCCTTAAGCCCACGCTGGAACGCCGTGACGGGCGGCTCGACGTCAAGGCGATGCGCGATCGCACCCAGGGACGTCCGCCCGCCCGTCGCAACGACGATAGCCGTCGTCGATCCGTTCCGCACCACCGTCCCCATGAAGGCGCACGACCGCAGCTCCGTCGCCGAATCGCTGTCGGGGTCAGACGATTTTTCGCTGGGCAGCGATTCGCCCGTGAGTACGGACTCGTCGCACTCCAGACCGTTGCTCTCAATGATCCTGACGTCTGCCGGCACGACGTCGCCGATTTGGAGTCGTACGACGTCGCCAGGTACCAGTGCGGCGACGTCGACGCGCTTGGCGTTGCCGTCGCGCAACGCCGTGACCGTGTGGCGAACGCGCGAGTGAAGATCTTCGATCGCTCGCTCGGACCGATACTCGTTGATGAACCCGAGCACGACACTCAAGCCGACGATCGCCAAAATGATGCCCGAGTCGGTACGCTCGCCGACCGCGATCGACACCACGGCAGTGGCCCCAAGCAGGACTAGCAGCGGGTTTTTGAATTGCCGCAAGAGCGTCGCGATGGGCCGGACACCGCGACCGTAAAGGGCGTTGGGGCCGCTTATGAGCGATCGCCGCTGCGCCTCAGGTGTGCTCAAGCCGCTGTCGGCCGTCGCAAGCTGCTGCAGCACACTGTGGACGGGGAGGTGTGCGACCTCGGCAAGATCGACTCGACTCCAGCTGTCCACACCCGACGATGCCGTCACACGGGCAGCCCGCGTAGCTCCCATGAACTCTTGCACATCGCAGCCGTCTTCGCGGCGGTCGCACGCGGTGCCTAGGGGCTTTATCGCCTGAGGATAAGGTCAGCACGCTGCGGAAATCCATAGCGGTTAGTCGAAAGAATACGAAATATCGGAGCATCTTATATCAGTGAAGCTTGCCACAGCGTTGCAAAGAAAATCGCCGGGGGCGAAATCGACGGTTCGGTTCAGTACCGCACTGGGCGCGCTGAAGCCGACCTCAAAGGCCGGATCACGGACGTCCTTGCTCTTGCCGAAAAACGCGAGCGGTAAGCTTCCGTCGCGCTCGATCGTGGAAGGCATGCTCGACGGCTTACCTTTTCGAGGGTCGCTCGCACCAACCCGCGGCGGACGTGTCAGCTTGAGACTCAGCAAGGCCGTGTGCAAAGTAGCGAAAGCGGAACCCGGAGATGTCGTGGCGGTGGAAATCACCCGCGCCGGCGACGAGCGGGAGACGAGAATTCCCTCGGATCTGAGCAAAGCACTTGCGGCCAATCCGAAGGCGCGCGCAATGTGGGAAGCGATAACCCCGATGGCTCGCCAGAACTGGATCCTCTGGCTCGGTTCGACCAAATACGCCGAGACCCGCGCAGGCCGCATAGCAAAGGCCTGCGATATGTTGGCGTCAGGCAAGCGGCGCGTTTGTTGTTTTGGCGGTTTGGGCTGGTTGACGAAAGACTATCGGGCGTCGGGCGATACGTGGCTTCCGGTGCCATTTGAAAAGGATGGCGCCCAACCGAAAGCCTGAACCCCGATCCGAATCGAGCAGAGGCGAGCACGTGGCTCGCCTCCGTTGCAATCTCGATCGTCGAGCATTCTACTACAGCGGCCGGACTGGCGGCAGTGCCCGGCCTATTCGATATATGGGGGCGCGGTAGAGCGACATCCGCGCGGCGGTCGCACCGAATGGTCGCGCTACTATCCGATAGGCGAATGCCACGGAGGACCGACCGTTGTCACCACTTTCTTGGACGACGAAGTGATCGGCTGCGCGCGAAACGACGCACAATGTACCGCGCACCATGCCTTCGGGCGTGAGGAATACGAGATACGAAGCGCGACCGTCAATGGCTGCAGCAAAGCTCGGATCGAGCCGTACCTGAGCTGCGCCGTTCACCAATTGTGCTTCGCCGAAGTCCTCAAGTGTTGGAGCGGCCGTGCGGTCGACGAAGGTTGTGGCGTCCTGCCCGCGGCTCGTTCGGCCGACGATAAGCGGCGTTCCGTTTTGTGTCAGCGATCCTTTTAAGATCATGTCGCCTTTCGAATCCAAGGACATGACGTCCCCCACCGGGCTGTCCGCGATGATCTCGGGATTGCATGTCGATGGGCACGAGACGCTGCCGAGATGGATGCGCAGCGCCGGCTCCGTAGATCCTGCGTTGGACGCGTACACGCCGATGCCGTCGAAGTCGGAAGAGCCCATGACGCCGATTCCGCCGATGGAGCTGGCGTTGTTTTCGCCAAAGACGCCGATGCTGCTGGCACCGTCCGTGATGCCGTAAACGCCGTCACCGCTTGAGGAATGTCCGGACACGCCATACCCGTCTTGCGACAAGCCTCGCACACCGGAGGTCGTCGTGAAAGCGCCGACGTCTTCACCGAGTACTCCGGCTCCGAGGATGCCGCTCGTGCCGAGCGTACTGCCGCGGACGCCGAATATGTCAGAGTGACCAAAGACGCCCGCGCCCTCGATCGTCGCGTGCGTTGTTGACCCGTAGACTCCGTTGCCCGCGGCCGAAGTCCCGATGACACCGGAGTTGTTGAAACTGCCAGAGGTGTCGGTTCCGGAAACCCCCGCCTTGTTCGCGGTCTTTTGACCCGCATGGGTAACGCCGAGGATGCCGGTTCCCTCATCGCTCTGACCTTTCAACCCGGGACCGCTTGAAGTGTTCTCCCACAACAGGCAAGCTGCGCTGCTTGAGCAAGTAAGGTCCGGCGAACTAATGTGTGATGCAGTAGAGCTCTGCGCCGAAATCAGGACAAGGGTAAGCGCTGTGGCCGACGCGATGATCGCGAAGCGCCGCTGAGGGTTCATCATGGCACCTCCTCGCCAAATGTAAGAATCGCCCACAACGAAACCAAGGCTTCGTCGGCGATACTCCGAGTCGTACCACATCGCACCGCGAGTATCATTCACATAGTCGCGCGAGCCTTCGTTTTTACCCGCAGGGCCCGGCGAGCTGCTGAAGAACGCGAATCTCATGCCGGTAACTGTCGCGTTTGATTGGGGCGCCGTTACTGCGTTATCAACGGCGGCGAGCGCCGTGGTTATCGCCGTGACCGTACTCGTCGGCGTGCGCCAAGTGCGTCTGACGGGCGTGCAGCTCGACAACTTGCGTCGAGCGACACAGCTCGAAGGCCTCATGAAGGTCTTCGACGATCTCCACAATCCGACGTACTTGCGAGCCAGGCAATTCGTCGCGACGGAACTCTATAAGAAGTTAGCTGACCCGAGCTTCCGCGAAGAAGTCGCGCTGGGCATGATCTGGACGAAGAACGCGGACGAGATCCACGAAGAGCTGTTCGTCTTGCGCACGTTCGAAACGATCGGTTCGACCGTGCGCCACGGATTGCTCGACGCCGACGCGATTCTCGACGCGATCGCGCCGACCGTGATCGCGTCATGGGAGCACCTGCGCGAGGTCATCGAGATGCAGCGCGTCGGCATGAATCCGCGGATGTGGGAGAACTTCGAATATTTGAACACACTTGCGGTGAAGTGGTTCACCGATCGAGGCGGCCACGACGGTCTGATCAAGTGGCGGGCTCGCGTCCGGGAACTTCAGGGGTAGGTCCAGTGGTCGCGCGTGCTTGCGAGCACCGCTTAGGACGAACGGACGGATTGACGGCGCACGGGGCGCGCCAAGTATAATACATCAAAGACGTACTTGTTCGGAGCACGGCATCGTTGGACATTGGGGAGATGGTCATGAGCAAGAAGACCGGTATCGCCGCGATCTTGATGGCGTTTGGGCTGCTTGTCAGTGTCGGATTGTATGCCAAGACTCAAGCCGCACGCGCCGACGGGGGTGCGAGCGCCGACGCCTCTTGCATCTCGACGAATCCGTGCCTCGGCGAAAACAACACCTCGTCGGGTCCGGGAGTGAAGAGCTCGAGCAGCAGAGGAAATGGGTTGATCGCCACGACCAAAGCCACCGGGTCTACTTCTTTGAACGGGCGCAGCGCGCTGCTCGGAGAGGATCTCCAAACCGCGAGCGGAGCCGGATTGTTCAACTTCGGCGTCAGCGGCACGTCGACCAACGGCACCGGCGTGATGGGATCAGGCGCGATCGGCGTGATGGGTTCTACGCCCAATGCCACCGGCGGCATCGGCTTTTTGGCAAAGACCCTCGATAACAACAATACGGGGGCAATCCTCTTCGAGGGGCTCGACTATACCAGTCCTGTTTTTTCGGTGGATACGAACGGCGGAGCCCAGTTCGGCGACACGAGGCCTGGATACGCGACCGGAAGTGTAACCGTCACGGCGTACGCAGGGAACAATACGCCGATGTTCGCAGCGAAAACTGGAAACGGCACGATCTTCCAGGTCCTCTCAGGCGGCGCGGTAGAAGTCCCCGGTTCCATATTCGTGAACTCTATCGGGAGCTACGGCTCAAGTCCGGTTACGTTTACGTCGGCAACCACGTTCAACGATGGTCTCCAATCATACGGCCTGGATGCAACCAATAATGGCGTGAGTTCGACGCAAGACGGCACGTTCTCGGGGCCGAATATTTTGGCGTCCGATGCTTCGGGCGTGGTCTGGCTGTATCAAGGTTACAGCACGACAGCCGGAAAGTACACGATCCAAATGGGCGACAGCGGATCGATATACGCGAGAATATTCATCACGACGGGCGCCTCGAAAGTCGCGCAGCAGACATCGGCCGGCACGCGCGTCGATACCTACGCGCCGCAAGCCGCACAGCCGAGTCTAGAGGATTTCGGTGAGGCGCAACTCGACGGAGGCGTCGCAGACATCCCTCTCGATCCGCGATTTGCGGCAGCGATGGATACCACGACGAGATATTTCGTCACGCTGACCCCGGAAGGCGATTGCCGCGGTCTGTACGTGGCGCGACGCGACGCGTCCGGTTTCATCGTGCGCGAGCTGCAGGGCGGCCGATCGTCGATTGCATTCACCTACCGAATCGTTGCAAAGCCGCTGGGCAACGATTCGCCTCGTCTGGCGCCGTCAGCTCTGCCGTACGGCTTCGATCACAAAGTTCCGCCGCCCGCGATCCGTTTTCCGGCGCGTTCGCCGCGGCGAGCGCCGCAAACGTAACACACGCCGGCGCAGGCTGCCCTGACGTCGTCGCCGCACCGATGCGAGACTTTGCAGTTTAGTTTTGAATACCCGCGTGAAGAATATACTTGAAGATGAAGCGGCTCAGCGTCTGCGTCGCGGCGGGCGTGCCGTACGCGACGTAAAGCTCGTCGCCGTTGACGAACTTGTCGTGATAGCTCACGGCGAGGTTGACGCCGGGAACGGTCGTCAATCCGTTGACGCCGCCGGTGATCGATCGCAGCTCCAGCGCGACATTTGACTCCGGCCCAAGATTGTCGCCGAGGGAGATCAGGCGAAGCCATTGCGAGTTCAACGTACCGTCGGATATCGTTCGTCCATAGGTACCCGCAAACTGCGTCGCGATCGAGAATCGCGAGCCGAGCGGCCGCGACGCCGAGAGCGAATACTGCTGAAGAAACGTTCCGCCGAATGGTCCTTCCGAATAGTTGAAATCGACCGGCGACTGCGTTCGGTCGCGGTAGCCCAGACTCGCGGCAAACTGGTTGAATCGATCCGTGCGACCGCAATAGTAGTTCGGAAATCCGGAGTAGGTCGTGCGAACAAGCGATGCATCCCCGCAGCCGAGCGGTCCGGGCGCTTGCGTCGAATAATCGCGCAGGTCGCCGTCGTGCGGCCCAATCGAAATGCTAAGCTGGTCCTTCAACGAAGCCTTGAAAGTCGCGACCGCGTCCTCTTGATGCACCGCACCGGACTCATCGAAGAAGCGATCCCATGCCAAAGACAGTTGATAGCTCTTCAACCCCGGCGTACTGCCGCTGAAATTCGGATTAAACGCGAAGCCCCTCGTATCCGAAATAGACGTGAAGCCATCGATCGGATCGTAGTTCGGCGTCACGTCTATGTAGTCCATGAAGAAGTTGTGATTGGGTTTCAATATGTCTTGCCAAAAGCTGAGGGCCCGCGCCGAGCCGGGATCGGGCACCCACGACCCGCTTTCGAACCCCTCGTCGATACCGCCGTTCCACCCGCTGCGCAGATTGTGGAATTGCGTGCCCACCTCGGCCGTCGCATCGCCGCCGGCCACGCTATGGTGGGCGACGACGCCGTCGCTCCAATAGGAGAAGGTTTGGTCGGGCAACGCATGAGTGTAGCCGTATGCGATATCGTCGAACTCGTTGACGGACGTCTGGTCGTACCCCCGAAACGAGAGAACACCGAACGATTGATCGCCGAACGACCCCTCGAGCTTCATCCCGCGGTCGAACGGTCCGATCGACGGCGAATAGAAGATCTCATTGTTGGGCTGCGCCACGCCCGCCGAAGGCGAGACCGGAGTGAGAAACGTCGCGCCCTGCGCGAAAAACGGACGGTACTCCACAAGCGGCCGTTTGAATTCCTGGGGCGCGATCGTCTGCTGATCGACTTCAACGTTTGAGAAATCCGGATCGGCGGTCGCGACGAAATGAATCGTGTCGGTCAATGCGTAGCTAAGATCAGCTCCAAGCGATCGGACCTGTTCCGATGCAAACGTGCCGTTCGCCTGCGCGAAGAGACTTCGATCGCCGCCCGCGCTCGCGAGCGCATAGACGTCCGCACGCGCGCGCTCGCGAAGACTTCGCCCCGAATATCCGTTTCCCGCGATGCCCGAAATGCGCGGCCAGAATTGCGCGTCGCTGAATTGCGGCCACTGAGGAATCGCCGCATCTTGCATAGTCCCATCGAAGGCCCAGGTGTAGTGCTCGCCGCTCGCCGCAACACCGCGCACGAAGTTGAAACGCCACGTCTGCGTCGATCCCGCTCCGCGATGAAGCGCGTCGAGCGGGATCGTCATCACGGCGATCCACGCACCTTTTTCGACCCGCGCAGCCGCGCGCCACACGGGCGAGTACCGCGTGCTTTCGCTGGCTTGCTGGTAGCGCGTTCCGCGGGGCGTCGTTTCGAAATAGTAGACCGTCGATGCGTTGCCGCTCGTGTCGATGCCGATGCCGACGAAATCATCGAGCCCGAACCCGACGTTATTGGTCGTCTGGTTCGCGACGATCGGGACGTCAGGCTGCTGCACCTTGAACGCAACGTAGAGATTCCGCTCATCGTGGAGCAAGTACGCCGCCGTGCCCAGCGGAGCGGCCATTCGCGTCGTGATGTCTTCGAATGGACGCGTTCCGTCCGTGATGATTCCGCGGGTCCAATCCGAGTCGGAGAGCGAGGTGTCCGAGCCGAGCGCGTGATCCGTCATCACAGCGAGATACGTTTTTGACGGTGCTGCCGCTTTCGTGATACTGGTACCCGAGCATATGATAAGGACGGTCAAGACGGTGAGAAGCGCGCTCTTCATCGCCTGTATCTTACGGTAGGCTCAGCGTGCGCCGCAACGGTCCCCGTGACGACAGGGACGCATTGCGGGATAAAACGCTGCGCTATTCAGGTTCGAGCAGTGTGTTCACGTTTTCCCGAAACGTGCGGCTCGAGTTGAGCCGCGTTCCGTCTTCCATGATCACCACGTATTCGCCGTGAGACCATGGTTCCAACTCCCGCACGAGTGAATCGTTCACCGCGTAAGAGCGATGAATGCGCGTGAATCCGCGGTCGCGCACCCGCTCGCAAAAACTCGCCATCGTCGAGCGCAGCTTCATAGTCGTCGTGCGCAAGTGCAGCGTTAGATTGTTGCCTTGCGCCTCGATCCACAAGATCTCCGACGGCACAAGCGAGACGGTCCGCCCATCCGTCTGACGCACCGCGAGCCGCTCGGCGGATCCGCTCGCGAGCCGTTCGCGCGCGCGACTCAGGGCCTTGGCAAATCGCGACGCCGTGAACGGTTTGAGCAAATAGTCCGCTGCACCGACATCGAAAGCGTCGACGCCAAACGTGCTGTGTGCCGTGACGAAGATGACCGCCGGCTTACCTCGCTGCGAGGTCTGCGCTCGAAGCATTTCGATGGGCGATCCGCCCGGCATCTGAATATCCAAGAAGACGATGTCGGGCGCGAGGCGCACGATCTCCACGCGCGCGGATTGCGCGGTATCGCATTCTCCGACGATCGTCAGGTCTTCGTAGCGCGCGACGAGCTGCCGCAATCGCAGTCGCGCGCTTTGCTCGTCGTCGACGATGAGCACCCGCGTCATATCGCCGGCGCGACCGGTATCGCTAACGTGAGGCGCATGCCACACGCGTGACGCGGGGCAATCGAAAGGCTTGCGCGCTGCCCGTAGAGCTCAGCGAGCCGCGCGCGCGTGTTTCCGATTCCGACGCCCTCCGGCAGCGCGACCGGATCGGTCGTCGTGCCATCGTCGCTGATCTCTATCTCAAGCATCGCTGCGTCGAGCCGGCACGCTACCTCAACCGTGATTCCGCCGTTCGTCTTCTCCAAGCCGTGCACGATCGCGTTTTCGACCAGCGGTTGCAGCGTGAACGTGGGGAAGGGAATCTCGAGGGCACGCGGTTCGGCCGAAATGTGCACGACGAGGCGCTCGCCGTAGCGAAGCTTCATGATAAGCGCGTAGCGGTCGAGCAGATTCAGCTCCTCGCGGAGCGGAACCGTGGGACTATTCGATTTGCCCATCGCCGTGCGCAGTAGATCGGCCAGCGCGGCGATCATCTCTTCCGCGACGTTGACGTCGGTGTGCATGACGGCGCTGACGGCGTTCAGGGTGTTGAAGATGAAGTGCGGATGGAGCTGGCGTTGGAGCGCCTCGACGCGTAGGCGAGAGAGATCGGCTTCGAGACGCAACGCGCGCTCGATGCGTTCGTTGACGACCTGTACCTGTGTTATCGCGAGGAGGATCGTCAGCACGACCGCGTAGAGGAGAAAGACGAAAAAGCCTTCTTGCAGCGTCGATGAAATGGTGAAGGGCCTGTTGAGAAAGTAGTTGCTCACGAGGGCGAACGCCGGCAGACCTAAGGCCCACACGCCGATGAGCGAGGCTAGATATACGGCAAGCGTGAGAATCAACGGACGCCGCGTCGGCGGAAACGCGTGCGCCACGTAGATGAGAATCGGCGAAAATACTCCGAGCGTGTACATCTGACCGAGCGATCCCACAAACTCCGGTAAGAACGCAGGGTGGCGCCCGTCGTACAGAGCTTCCATATAGACGTAAATCGAGATCAAGATCGGAAACGCCGTCCACGCAGCAGCGCAGACGAGAAGCCATCTCAGCAACGTCCGGTTCGAACTCGCTCCGGTCATGTGTCGTGTAACCGCCTACGGTACGGGTTCTAAGATTCCAAACACCGCGCCCTTTGGGTCTTTCAGGATAGCGAAGCGGCAGACGCCCGGCACCGCAGTCGCGCCCATCACGACGCGCCCGCCGAGCCGCTTGACCTTTGTGACGAGTTTCGCGCAATCGGTCACCTGCCAATGCGTGACCCAGCTCGGCGGCAGACCCTTCATCGGGATCGGCCACATGCCGCATGCGGACTGCTTGCCGAGCTGAAACGTCGTGTACTTCTTTCCGCTGACGTCTTTGGCTGACCATTTCCAGCCAAAGACCTTTGCATAGAACTTGGCAGCGATGCCGGCTTTCGGCGTATTCAAGTCATGCCAACAGACGGCACCGGGGGTTTTGCTTATCGTCGCGCCTGCGTGCGATCCGGCTTGCCACAGCCCGATCGCGGCACCCGCCGGATCTTTGATGACCGCCATGCTGCCTTCTTTGACGTCTCTCGGTTGCACGATGATCTTGCCGCCGGCGGCGCGCGCCTTTTTCACGGTTGCGGCGACGTTCGCGACCGAAACGTATGGAAGCCACAAAGGGGTGACCTTGGCCGCGCGCTGATCTTCGGGCATCCCGTAGAGCACGCACACCTTCTTGCCTTTAACGCGCATCATTGCATAGTCGAAGCCGGGTCCCATTGGAAGATCCTTCGCCGTCCAGCCGAAGATGGCCCGATAGAACTTCTTGGCACCCGCGAAGTCCGGCGTTCCAAGGTCGGTCCAGCACATTTCACCCGGCCTGTATTTCCTGATGATCTTCACGCGAAAAATCTCCTTGAGCTTCCAGAGACGAAGACGGATTCAAAGAAAAACGCTCAACTCTTTTCAGAGCGAGCGTCTGCGCGTGTGCTCTACGGGATCGCCGTCCGGCGTTGCTATTTTGTTTTCAGTGCAGTAAAAATGCCTGACGCACCTTCCGGAACCAGCGTGTCCGTCCACGTCCCTCGTATGATCCCATCCGATCCGAGCGTTCCTTTGAACGTCGCCTTTACATTGGGAACCGCGCCGTCGTGTTTTGCGACGCCATCCCAGTGCCACACGATGGTGTTGCCGTCGACTGCGCCGTCCGCCGATCCAAGGTAGCTGGGACCCGTGCACGAGCCGCTGATCCTGTTCTCGGAATCTTGCTTGAGCTTGCAGACGGGCGAGATGTTCATAGAACCGCTCGGCGTCGAAAGCGTGCCGGCAACCGACCACGTTCCGGAAAAATCCGCAGCGGCCGCGGCTAAGGGAATTGAAAGAATGCCGGCATATATCGCGACAGCAAGAAACCTCAACATAGATAACCTCCAATTCGTGCTCAGGGCAATCGTATGTTCGCCGTTGTCAGGGGCCTCTCGGCCTTAAACCCGGTCCGAAAGCTGTCCTGTAGCCCTTGGGCCGGCATAGGACCCGTAGTGCGCCCCAAGAACGTTCTCACTTTCGCGGCGCCAATCGAAGTGCCGCGCGCTACTGAGATTGTGAGGAGAGAACGTATGAGTTGGTTATCCTGGATCATCGTCGGTATAATCGGCGGGTGGCTCGGGCGGATGGTCGTCAAGGGCGAAGGCCCCGGAGGGCTGATCGGCGATCTGATCATCGGCATCATCGGCGCGATCATCGGCGGATGGGTATTCGGGTTTTTCGGGCACGCCGGTGTCACGGGCTTCAACCTCGGGAGCATCATCGTCGCATTTATCGGCAGCGTCATCCTCTTGCTGATCGTGCGCGCAGTATCCGGCCCGTCGAAGCGGCCGGTGTAGAAGCAGCTTTGTCGTAATAATCCGTGGGCCCATGGACGATCATCCATGGGCCTTTTCGTTGAAGAGGGTTTGCTCGCTCTATGACTGTCGATG
Organism: Candidatus Eremiobacteraceae bacterium; assembly: GCA_035295225.1. NCBI lineage: Bacteria > Bacillati > Vulcanimicrobiota > Vulcanimicrobiia > Candidatus Eremiobacterales > Candidatus Eremiobacteraceae > Candidatus Eremiobacteraceae bacterium. The sequence continues at coordinate 49,889 of DATGJI010000028.1, forward strand.
ACGAAAAAAATAACGCTGCTGGTCCGTGGCACGCCCTTGACGTGTCGCGATGGTCGGCGACGAAGCAATCCTTGCATCTCTACTCGCAAATGCTGGGTAAAATACGTCTCGCGCTCTCACCACCCCAACCGAACTGGATGTTCACTCCGCTCTATCTCACTCCACGCGGGCTGACGACGGGCTCCGTCCCTTGCCGAGATGCCTCCATCGAAGGCCTGCTGGACGTCTTTGACTCGAGCATCTCGATTTTCAAGAGCGACGGCCGTTCTCAAAAAATCCCGTTTCTGCCCGTTCGCACGGTCGCCGAAGTCTACGCGGATCTCTCCGGCGCGCTCGACAAGCTCGACATACCCTGTTCTATCTCGCCCGTTCCACAAGAAATTCCGGACACGACGCCGCTTCACACGGATCGACGGTCGCGCGATTACGATCCGGCAGCGGTGCAGCGTTGGTTCCAGACTTGCACGGCCATTGCGGGCATTTTCGATCGCTGGCGGAGCCGCTTCTTCGGCCGCTCCGGCGTTCAGTTGTGGTGGGGAGCGTTCGATCTCGCGCTGATCCTATTCAACGGAAAACGCGTCGCGGCGCCTACCGATCGCGGCTATATCATGAAGTACGATCTCGATGCAGAGTTGATGAATGTCGGCCTCTATCTTGGGGATGAACAGAACGGCCCGCTCTTTTATGGCTACATCTATCCGGAGCCGAAAGGTGCGGAAGCGACCACTCTCGAGCCGAAGGGATCAGCTTGGTCCGGCCAGCTTCACGAGTGGGTGCTTGCCTACGACGAGGTGCGCCGGTCGAAAGACCCGGCCGCCGCGTTGACAACGTTTCTCGATTCGATCTATCTTCAATGCTTCAAGGTCGCAGGTTGGGACCGCGCAGCTTTGACGTACGACCTGCCGAAGCTGCACCAATCCTAGTGCAAGTTTCTTTATCTCAAGGAGCATCAATGAAGTCGATATTCGTCCTACTTATCACGCTGGGTTCCGTGATCGGCGCCGGGTTGAACGCGGCTGCAGACGCCGGGTCAACGGCGGACATCGCGGCTGTGACGAAAGCGGTTCACCAACGCGACGCAAGCATGCTAGTAGATGAGACGCACGTCGTCGGTGACTACGCGTTGCTGCAATGGCACTGGAATCCTGAAGGCCACGGTTACTTAGCATTCAAGCGCGTTTCTGGCGAATCGTGGAAGCAAATCGCACATGGGGGTAGCGAAGGTGCTCTCGGCGTGAAGGGCAACGGAGCGAAGAGCACTCTTATGAAGAGCGGTGTGCCAACTTCGATTGTGACGAGGCTCTGTTCGGATTGGAAGGGCACATCGCCGTGCCCGGATTACTAAAACGAGATAACCCGCTCGGCGGGACGAAACAGGATTAGAACGCGCCAGACCGCAACGAGAGAGACGGCGTGGCCCTGCCATACAACGCTGGAGGACGTACGAGTTCGCATCCAGTGGGTATGGCTATGATAGCGTCTTGACGGAATCGGCATGCGCTTGCTTGCCAGACATCTGAATACGTTTTTGCAGAAGGAGATACGTTTCAATGAACCTCGTTCGCGGAATGGCCGGCCTCGGGCTGGCGGCGGCCCTCATGACGAGCATGGCGGCTTGCGGCTCTTCGGGGAGCTCTAGCTCGGATAACAGTCAGTCTGCAGCGACAGTAGCGCCCGCGGCCACCGGCGCGATGGCCGGAGGCGGCGCGATGTCGGGATCGGCAATGGCGCCGGGCGACATGGGTAAAGACACCAGGGTGGGCGGCGAGATGCACGGCCGTTTCGGCGGACCGGTCTACAACGGAGCGCCGGCGCTCAATGTCACGGCCGCACTCGTCATGGCGGGCGGCGGGCCAGCGAAATACTCGACCGCGACGGCGTTGACTGCGATGGTCGGCGCGCCGACAGTGAAAGCGGAAGTGGCGAAACTCACGAAGCAGTATGGCGCGAGCGAAGTGAATTCGTGGCTGAAGACGTTTGACTTCGCCGTCAACGATTCGTTGAAGATCGCGACGGCGGCGGGCATCAAACTTCCGGCGGCAGATCCGAAGATGACCGGCAAGCTGCTCGCGACGACGCTCGTGACGGCCGGCACCGCGAAAGACGGCACGTTCCAGATCGAACTGCTGCTGGATAAGGCCGTGAGCCACAAGATCCACGTTCAAGTGATGAATGACATCGACAAGGCGCCCGGTCTTGGAAAGAAAGCTGACCTCGACTATCACACGGTCAGCAACCAGGCGTTCTTCGATGTTGCGCAAGCACTCGGCGCGAAATCCGTCATGTTGGCGCCGCTCCACTAGACCAGGGTGAATAGGCGGACCATAAAGGTCCGCCCCACATGAGAGGGCGGACCCGTAAAGGTCCGCACTCTGTTTTATCGGTGCGGTGAGTCGCTATTGCGGCGGGTAGGGAGAGTCGTCGGGCGCCGGGGTGCTGTCGACAGGCGGCGGCACGCGCGAATGCTGCGCGGCCGTGAAAGGCATGTCGGTGATCGGTCCGATGCTGACCGAGCCGAACATGTCGGCGTACGTATCGATCGTTATGTCCATCGTGCCGACCTGATCCGTGGCGGACCGCGTGGGCAGTCTCAACGCGAGTTTGATGTGCGATCCGTCTCGCGTGCCGCTCAGTGCGTACGTCGTTTTCGGATCGTACGCCCACGTGCCGGTCACGGTCGTGCCGTCGTCCTTGAGCGTCATATTGGAATAGATCGGATAACCCGCAGGCTGCAAGATCATCAACCACGTGCCGGTGGGAATCTGATCGAGTGCGAAGGATGGGGTGGGCGGCGCTGTGGGACTCGGACTTGGGCTGGGGCTCGGCTGCGGACTCCGATGCGGACGCGCTAACGCCATGTCGGAAAGGGCACCGTGCCCGCCGACCGACGTGATGACGCTCGCGACCGCAAAGCAGAGGGCGACCGCGGCGACGCGCCAAAGTGAAGTCATGCCAGACGTGCTCCTGTAGGTTGATGGAGTGCGGTATGCGCTCGTTTAGATGAACGCATGGCACCGACCTTGCCGTTCCAGCGTCCCGGCAATTGAGGTCGGTAGTCTACGCGAGAGGCTCACTATGAAGCCGGCGCCATTCTTGCTATCTCTACTCACCCTCATCGTCGCCGCATCGCTTGCCGGCACATCGTCGATCGCTCGCGCGGATAGTTCCGTGCCGACGTCGGGGCCGACGCTCGCGCCCGATGCGCCGCCGCCCGGTCTC